>NZ_RCXU01000039.1:0-23583 GCF_004167315.1 Blautia sp. aa_0143 | reverse complement strand
TCTGGTTGGCTAAACCTTGGATAAACCGGAATCCCACCGGCTTGACTACACACCCTTAGCTGGGCGCACAACTGGAAGTTAGCGATTTCTTTTTCCGGTATTCTCTGTCCCACGGATTTCCTCATGATAGAAATAATCTACGATCACCGGATGTCCCTGCGGGACTCTGCCATAAGGCATTTCATTATCCACAAAGGCACAATCATACTTCTTAGCCATTTTCTCAGCTTTTACTTCAAGTGCTTCAAAGTAGTTGCGGTTATGCTTGTTATAGATCTCGTCGTAAAGTGGTACAAGATCAGGATATTTTCCGGCGATATAATTCATAATTGTCTTTTTGAAACCGCCTCGAAGATTGAGATTTTCGAGCCAGAACAGATCGCACTGATCCTTTACCCGCTCAAAGATTGCTTCAAAATCCGTGATACCGGGAAATACCGGGGATACGAAACAGACTGTACGGATACCTGCCTCATATACCTGCTTCATAGCAGCGATACGGTGCTCAATGCTCGAAGCAGAGTCCATATCGTTCTTAAAATTTTCATCTAGTGTGTTGATTGACCATGAAACGGTTACACGTCCAAGCTTCTTCAGTAAATCAATATCTCGTACCACAAGATCCGACTTTGTGCAGATCAGAATATCTGCGTCACTGCCGATCAGCTGCTCCAAAAGTTTTCTGGTATTCCCGAATTGCTCCTCCTGTGGATTGTAGCCATCTGTCACAGAACCGATGACCACCCGCTGTCCGGCATATTTCTTCGGATTTTTAATTTCCGTCCAATGCTTCACATCAAGGAAAGTGCCCCATTCCTCCTTGTGCCCGGTAAAGCGCTTCATAAAAGAAGCATAGCAATACTTGCAGGCATGTGTACAGCCCACATAGGGATTGACCGAGTAACCGCCTACCGGCAGACTAGACTTAGTCATGATGTTCTTTGTTTCCACCTCACGAATGAGGATTCCATTTATTACTTCTTCCATGATTTCTGTACCTCTAACACTTTATTAAATTCTTCCGGCATTTCCTGAATCATATTTTCATCCCCTATGATAGGGACAAGGTCTTCCTTCATAAACACCGGAATGCCGAGCTTATGTGCCTGGTCCGCCAGAGACCATGCCCATTCCGGCTCCGTATGAATCTTCCTGCTCTGAGCTCCGGTCATGGTGCCCACAACGATCCAATTGATTCCGGAAAGGTCAACTGTGCCGAGATCGTCGAATAACGGCTCAAAGGTAACATGGTAATGTTTTGCTCTGACGTTTTTCCGAAGGGCGTCGATACGCCACAGTTCTGCTTTCCTCGTCACCATAACGCCAAACCATGCGTTTTCCAAATCGGTATCAAAATCCAGCAAATCAGGTCGCTTGGTAAGGAACAGGAACTGATGCTGTGGATTTTCACGGATCTTTGCAAATACCTCGTCTCTCCATTCCGGCTTCCATCCGGAGAGATCGCTCATCCCGGTAAGAAGAAAGTTCTGCGGACGTTTCTTTTCCATCATCTTGAGCTTACCCGGAAAGAATTCAGGGTCAGCGAAGTCATCAATCATATGCCAGCGTTTCACGTTGTTGCGGGCATAGCAATATGTACACCCCACTGTGCAGCCAATGACGATATTCATGTTCTGAATCTGATCTTTGATACAAATACTCATGACTTCTGCCACTCCTCAAGATTCTTTCTGATGCGGTCGAGACATTTCTCAAACCGGGTAATTTCTTCCTCTGAAAAACCTTTGTAGTAAATACTGCCCATCTCATCAGATACAGAATCGTACTCGCCCTTTAAGGCATGTGCTTTCTCAGTCAGAAACAGGAGTGTTTTCCTTTTGTCCGTTTCAGACTGAACACGGCTTATCAGCCCTTGATTTTCCATTCTTTCCAGCATCGTAGTAAGAGATGTTATCGCTAATCCGCATTTAGTCGAGAGTGACCTGATTGAGATACCATCCTCCTGCCACAGCACATAAAGAATACGTCCCTGGGCTCCATTAAACGCATCAATATTCTTTTCACTGAGAATCTTCTCAAAAATCCGGTCTCCAAGCTGTTTTATTTTTGTGACAAGAAATCCTCCATTCATTCCCATACAAAAGCTCCTATATAGTAGTTTATTAAAAACATACTATATAGGAGCTTTATTGTCAAGAGTTTATATGTCTTAATAGGTAAATTCCATTTTTTCAATTCTCCAAACTGGAATTTGACTTGCGGATTTTGATGATAATATAGTAAGAACAGAAGTATTTTATTTGCCAGAACGTCAATAACAAATATGGGAAAGAGATGGTACTACATGGGAATAATTAAATATTTTAGAAAAAAGTACTGGGAAGCAGCCATTTTCAGAGGTGGGCGACGTATACCATTTACCTGTGATGGATTAACAGCTGTTCCTGATAGCGCCTATGCATTGTTTACTGAAAAAGAGTTAGAAAAAATTTACGAAGAAAGAGATATTTTTCATGAGCGGCTAATGCATATGATTGATTCTTTTTAATCACATGTACATCAGAGTTTTATATATTACTTATGATATTGTGCCGGCTTTGTCGCTTTGTATCAGCCGAATGAATACAAGAAAAGGAGCTGTCGGGAAATAGACAGCTCCTTCAAAGAAAATCTGCAGGATACCTTTCTTCTTTCCTTCTGTAAGTTCATTCCACCCACACTTTTCTCTGGATCTTTTCACCTGTTCACTTGTAAGCCCAGATTTCTTGCCATTCACCCTTTCAAGAACCTCTTCTACCGTCTGCTGATAAATTTCCTTCATCACTTCCGCCTCATCGTTTCTAAGTATTTACTACCTGAATTTCTTATGCAATGAAAGACCTCTTTGAAAAAAATATAAAAAAAAGACCTTCATTGCATAATAAAAAATGCAATAAAAGTCTCACCATTTCCTTATGATACCGGATGCTTCCACCGTACTGACAACATCACAAACGCAATTTGTTAAGCGCAGGTTACTCCCCTTTATTGGATAAAATCATATACCCAAAGTAACATGATTGTCAAGATACTTTATCATTACTTTTTCATTTTATGTTATACTTTTTACATCGTTAACACTATTAAAATAAATTCTCCGGAGGTGAATCAAATGGATCATACGAATAATTCCTGTTGTTGTGGTGAAGCGGAACATTTTTCCGGATGTCTGATTTGTGGTGCTCCTATTACGTATCGTGCTGAAAGCTCTATTCAGACGTGTAGTATCTGCCATAAAGAGCAATTAACCAATGCGGTCTGTGAAAATAGTCACTTTATCTGTGATGCCTGTCACAGCTATGGCACATATGCTCCGGTAATCGCAGCGCTCAGAGACAGTACCGAAAAAGATGCTTTGCTTCTTCTGGAAAAAATTATGGATCTTCCATCTGTACATATGCATGGACCAGAGCATCATGCAATTGTTCCGTGCGTTCTTCTGACAGCGTTTCGCAATAATGGAGAACATATGGATTACGATGCTGCACTATCTGAAATCTGTAAAAGAGCGAAGCAGGTTCCGGGCGGTACCTGTGGTTACTGGGGTGTCTGTGGAGCTGCTGCCGGAGCCGGTATTTTCATGTCCGTTATGACTGGATCCAGTCCACTTCACAAAGATGCATGGCCGTTTCCTCAAAAACTTGTTTCCATTATTTTATCCAGCCTGGCAGATGTTGGTGGACCTCGCTGCTGCAAACGTACCAGCAGAATTGCCATTGAAGAAGCCGTTCATTTTTACAGTCAGTTTTGTTCTGTAAACATTCCGTTGTCTTCTATAACGTGTAAATACTGCGAAGATAATCGCGAATGTATCCAGGAAGATTGTCCATACTATCCCGAATAACAGGCAAGGCAGTGATTCCATGATACCACGAAATCACTGCCTTGTAACTCGTTTGCCAGGATACAGCGCCCCATCTTCCCACTTTGCTTTTTTGCAGTTCCATGAACGAATATCCTTCTCTTCCAAAACACTCCTGATTCGTTCTTCTCCATTGTCCGATGTAAAAAGCGCTGTAATTTCCTTTTTTCCATCTACAATTTTCACACAATAATCTACCAGTTCCGGAATCTCAAACAGTAATTCATCCATCTCTCTGATACTTCCCAATGGATCCATCCGCTTTACAAAGTCCAGGCGTTTTATTTCACTTCCACAGAGGCATCTTCCTGGAATGATCCTTGACCAGTCACCGGTTCGATATCGAATCAACGGCTGTGCTTCCATTCCAATGGTTGTAATCACCAGTTCTCCCCATTTACCGTCCGGCAGCACATTTCCGTTCTCATCTATAATCTCTGTAATACAATGGTTTTCCCGCATATGCATGCCCTCATGCGCCATGCAGCAAATGGCACCTCCAAGCCCCATCTCTCTGGAACCATAGTGCGGCCAAAGTCGTGTTTGCAGAATTTCTTCGATTGCTTTCATGACAGTTTTCGGACAGGCATCTCCAGATACCAGTGCTCTTTTTATACTGCCTTTTCCGCACATTCGAAGCATGGAAAGCAATGCCGTCGGCATTCCCACATACGTATCCGGCTGCTCCTCTTCCAGAATCCTGTTCAGTTCGCCATAAGTTCTTCCTGTCCCGGTTGAAAGAGGTTTTGCTCCCAGACGTCTGATTGCCTCCGCGATCAGTTCTCCTAATCCAAAAGGACCTGAAAATGGCATAGCCACCATCGTTATACTTCCAGGATAAATAAATTCACCCAGACCTGCCATAAAAAGTTCTATGGTGTGTTCACAGTCTCCCTCTGTATAGAATACACGTTTACCGGCACCGGTAGTTCCGCTTGTCTGTTCTGATATCACTTTCTGGACTTCCCCCTGGGAGCAAAGCAGCATCCTGCCTCCATCTCGTGCCAGATCTGTTTCTGTCGTAAAAGGAAGGCTTCTCAAATCTATCAGGCTTTCCAGTCTTTCCGGCAAATCTCGGTAAAAACCCTCTCGTTCTTTCTCTCTCTTCAGTACAATATTTAATTTCTCCAGCTGTATTCTGTGTATTTCATCTCTTGTAATCTCTGTAATACCTTCCTGCTTACAGATCATTGCATCTATATTCGATCGTTTCACTTTCTGTATAAATATATTCCTTTCGAATTCGTCAGATTATATGCACAAAACGGCACCATTCCATAATCAGAATCCACCTCGCAGATATAACATCTTTTCAGACGTTCAAGATCCAGATTCCATGCATCCTGAAAAATCATCCCTGATACTGCAAAAGTTTCATTATGAACCCGGATCAGGAATTCATCCAGCGCATCTGTCTGTGTCATTTCTCCATCATCAAATTTTTTTGTGCTATAGCTCCACTGATTTTCCACATACTGTCTGGAATTATCGCTGGTAGTACAACAACATCCTCTGCCTGATTTCTTTTCCAAAAGTTTCAGTTCCCTCTCACCTTTTTTCAGATAACTTGCATGAAAAGAACAGTATGGATTCTCTGCTCCACCACCGGCGAAATCCTTGCTTTTCATAAGCCCGTCAGTCTGTTCCTCGATCAGCTTCAACATCTTTGGTATGGTAATCGGAGCTTGTGGACGCTGCTGAGAACATCTGCCAAAATAGCTGATCGGCTGGAAATGTACTCCTCTTACAAATGGCATATGATCCATCGCAAACTTCAGAATATCTCCAACCTGCATGTCATTTACTCCTGGCGCAATGACAGGTACCAGGGCAATTCCCAGTTCCGCTTCCGAACAGTTTAACACAGCCTTTTCTTTCAGTTCTATCATAGAGCGTCCTCGCAATGTCTGATACACATCATCTGTGACACCGTCAAACTGAAGAAATACTGTATTCAGTCCTGCTTTTTTTAGTTTTCTGGCATATCCTGCTTCCTGCGCAAGACGGATTCCATTGGTATTCAATTGAAAAAATGTAAACCCTTTTTCTCTACCCATATGTATGATCTCCGGAAGATCCTCCCGCATGGTTGGTTCTCCACCTGAGAGCTGAATATTGAATGGTCCTCCATGATCCATCAGAAAATCATATTGCTTTTCTATTTCATCAATTGAAAGATCACCGTTTTCCAGACATTCTCCTGCCGAAGCAAAGCAGACCGGGCAGTGTATATTGCAGCGCTTTGTCACTTCCAGTATCATACAACAGCCTTTTCGTTCGTGCTCCTCACAGAGTCCACAATTATCCGGGCAGGATTTCTCTTTGATTTTGGGATTTACCGGAGTCTCCGCAGACAGGTTTTCTCTTCCCCAGGAAAGATACTCTGCTGCCGTTCCTTCCCAGATCAGTATCTGAAACTTTCCGTGGATATCACATTCTTTCACCAGATAAATGCCATCTTCACCGATACATTTTTTTGCCGTAAGTACTTTCATACATATCGGGCATACACTTTTTGTTTTACCCAGCGTAATCATAGTTCCAATATTCCCCGTTCTGTCAGTATTTCTATCACTTTTGTATAAGTATCTGCAATCAGCGCAGGACATTGCTCCATGATCACTCCCCAATCCAGATTGGAAGTGATGTCCTTACAATAAAAAGCACCAAACTCTTCTTCGGTCTTCTTATGGAACCACTGATATAATTCCTGCACAGCCGGTTTCATCTGTATATCTTCTTTCTCCTGCGGAGCCAGATTGCCAAGGAACAAACCTATCGCACAGGCTCCTCCTGTCAGGCAGCCACAGGTATCTCCACAATAACCGATCCCGCCGCCAAGACCTCCCAAAGCCTTTACAAGCTGTGGATTTTCCTCACCTATGGCTTCCAGTGTCATAATCATAACCATTTGTGAGCAATGATAACCCATACTGCTAAGTTCTATGATTCTTTCATAAAGATCCATGTGCTACTCCTTTCTGCCAACCAACATGGTATAGCGCAGCTTCTTTCCTTTATACTCTTTCTGCAGAAGCTTATACTCGTCGCAGCAGAACGAATCATTCCAGATTGCTTCCAGATAATATTCCCGCCAAAGTAACGTCTGATCCTCCTGCCGGAGAATGGTAAATCCTGTCTGTTCTGCCATTTTCAAAAGATTTCCGGTATCAAGATCTGACAATAAAAGAAAACCTCCCTTTTTCAAAACGCGCCAACATTCAGATAGTGCATTTTTCTGATCTCTGCTGACAAAAAATGCACACTGACTGATGCAAAGATCTATACTGTCTGATGAATACTGCAAATGCAGAAAATCGCCAATTTCCACATCACTGCCCCGTGGGAAAAGATCCACGCCATGTGCTTCCAGCCCAAATGATTTCAGGATTCGAACCGTGTCTCCTTCTCCTGCTCCAAGATCCAGTGCTTTCATTTCTTTTTTCCATTCTATGTTCTCCAGAAGATGAAGCGTCTGCGCTTCCCCTCCCGGATGCCTGTTCATCTATTTATCCTCCAGTGCACGCTCCACCGCGAGCACTTTTCCAAGTGCGAGTTCTTCCGGAACATACACAAACCCACACTTTGGACAGACAGGCATTTCCACAGGAAACCCATTTTCCAGATACATAAATTTTGCTTTTCCTTTTACAAGAGGAACCTTACATTTCATGCAGGTCAGCTTTCCTTCCGGATCAATCGTATAATATGTTCTTTCTACTGCCATTACTGTCCCACCCTTTTCATAATATTCATTCGATGACTGTATGCTCTGTGTACCAGATATCCGTCTTCTGTTTCCACAAACCGCACCCAGAATGTGACATTTCCCAGTCTGCTTCTTGTCACCAGTTCTTTTGTTTCTTCATCCAGGATTGCTTCCTGATTTTCTCTGTAATCTGATAACACACGTTCCACATCACTTTTCAGTATCATGCGCTCATCCATCATATGGATTGCCTCTTCTGTATAGGCAACAGTATAGTCTTTTTTCTCCATGATCGGTTCCTCATTCCAGATGTTTTTTAAAAGTGTCTGTTTCAATATGAGCCTGTTGTAGCGTTTCTCACTGATATCAGGCATGTTGCTGGCATTTGCACCATACAGAAGTTCCATGATATGTCTGGATTCTCTTCCCTCTCTGGCAAATCGGTCTCTGCATGCCATGCAGTATGTAATATATGGTGCATCGGAACGTTCCAGACACTTTTCTGTCATTTTCGCTGCCATATCTTTATTGGCATATGCCGTCAGACCTCCATATCCACAACATGGAGACAAATCTCTGGAATATTCTGTATCTTCAACGATACATCCCATATCCGACAAAAGTTGTCGTATCGTATCTTGTGTCTGTGCATCCCCTCTGGCACCACAGGCATCATGTATGGCAACCGGTATCTCCAGTCCTTTCGCCTGCTGTGGAAGTCCGATTTCTCTCAAAATTTCCCAGATTCCTATAACATGTGCTCCAATACTTTCTTTTAGCTGCTTCATGCAGCTTGGACAGCCTGCAATGATGATCGGATCACCAAGCCTGGCCAGTTCCTGTTTCAGCTGCTCATTTACTTTTTCTGTCATTTCATAGCGACCCGCCCATTCGCTGATTGCACCACAGCATCCCAGCATCAGAGCAACGCCTCCAGCTACCCGATTACTTAAATCTTCGTATGCCTGCATAACCACATCCGGCGCTATCGCACCTGCCTGACAGCCTGGGAAAAATACATATCTGCAAGTTTCATATCCCGGCTGGAGTCTGCTCAAAAAAGCCTCTGAATTTGAAAATAACATGTCCATCAGTGCAAATTCATGTGGCGCCAGCGGCATCTTATCTGTAGATACCATATTTTCTCTTGCTGACTTGCACACCTGACTCATATCAAATCCATTCGGACAGATCACCGTACACTGTCCACAGAGAGCACAGGCATTCATCGGTTTGTTCATCGGATGATCTCCCATGATAATCTGCGTATTATTATAAATCTCACGGGCTAATAAACCCGGATGTTTTTGATATTCACTTAAATACACACAGCCTTTCATGCATTCGTCACAATGACACTGAATACATCGTTTTGCTTCTTCTACAGCTTCTTCTTTTGAATACCCATCCTGACCACAGAAAATCTTATTCGATCCATGGATTCCTTCCATGTTCGTATAAAGCTTGGTAGTCACTGCTCCTTCACTGCCTCTGTTGCTGTGCGGCGATAAATTCTGTACCAGAAGATCCACTGTCAAAGCTGCCCGCTTTGCGGCAAAAGCCGCATCCATCACAGATTCCGCAGGTCCGCTGACAATCTTTGCCTGTTCTCTTAACATAATCTCGACATCTGCTGCTTCTTCCGGAGCTAACATTTTTGCCACTTCTTCTGATGCGCATACCACATCTGCCAGTTCCATTTTTTCTCTGATAAACGAAAGATTCAAACTGCATCCAAATTCAAAAGAAAGATCCATAGATTTCAGACGTTTCGCTTCATTGCTGCGGTCTGGTTCCAAAAGATGTCCGGCTGCCGCTGCAATATAGCTTTCATAATCTTCTTCCTTACAATAAATTGTCGTAGGATACATTTTCTTTTCCAGTTCCCCTGCAAGAAACAGTGGAAATAATCCAGAACCAAAGATTGCTGCCCTTTTCTTCTTTCTCATGCGGAATACACTGCTTCGTCTTCCCGGTTCTCCATACCGGACAATCGCACGTTCTACTTCTCGTATGGAGACACCATCACCAAGTTCACAAAGCTTGCAATTATCTTCGCAAGGTGCCGTACATCCATCACAGAGAATCATTGGAAATGGTGTAATTTTCTCATAAATTGCCAACGCTTTCTTAAAATTTCCTTTTGCAGCATAATACAGCATCTCTTTTGTATCCATTTTGAAAGGACAGGCTGCAACACAGTAGGCCGGCTGTTCATGGACGCAGAGACTGATCATATGATCCATCTCTTCTTTTGACATTCGATTTACATGATAAACGTGAGTAGAACCCCTCTCCTGTATGTATGTCATAACCTGATACTCCTTTCGTCTGTAAAGGGGAGGCAGTTTCCCGTCTCCCCTGATTATATCGCAGTTGGCAGCTTTTACTCCAACCACATTATGAATTAAGCTTATTTCTCAAGTTCTTTTAATGCTGCAAGAACCCTTTCCGGACGGGCAGGGATACGTGTAATACGTGCACCTGTCGCATTAAAGATTGCATTCAGGATTGCAGGATGTGGAGCATCCAGTGGAGCCTCACCACAACCAGCCGCACCGTAAGGACCACTTGGACGATATGTTTCATTGAAGTGAAGTTCAATATCATCCGGAGCATCCTTTGGATATGGAATACCACAATTCTTCAAAGTGGTGTCATGGTTCAAATCTTCAAAATCTTCCGAAAGAGCAAGACCGATACCCTGTACAAGACCACCATAGAAATTACCTTCTACAAGAAGTCTGTTCATGATCGTACCTACGTCAGCTACGCAAGTAAATTTCTCAACGGTAACTTTACCTGTTTCTGTATTAACAGCAACTTCCGGCAGGAAGATAGTATACATATAAGTTGCAAATGGATCGCCCTGTGCGGTATCCTGATCGATCGGATGATCTGCACAGAATGTAGTTACCCAGTTACCTTCATATTTTGTTGCAAGCCCTTCTGCTACCATCTCATCATAAGTACGGAATGTTCCGTCTTCTTTCTTCATTGCTGCTACAAGATTTTCTGCAGCCAGACGACATGCATTACCTGACATAACCTGTGAGCGTGATCCTCCTGCAGGTCCTGCATTCGGACATGTCTTCGTATCATTCATAACCAGTTTAATCTGTTCCGGTCTGATTCCTGCCTGACGCAGTGTTTCATGAGATGATACAAGAACACCCATATCAGCCCCCTGTCCATGATCTTCCCATGCAGCATACATCGTAACGGTTCCATCCGGATTTAATTCTGCAAATGCATTTGATGTATCAACACCATCAAGACCACAACCGTATACTCCAAGAGATACACCGATACCATATTTCATCTTTCCGTCAGAAGCTGCATTCTTTTCGGCAACACGTTTTTTCGCCGCTTCATACAATGGACGTGCTTTCTTAAACAAATCTTCCTCACAATATACCTCCGGTGGATAACCTGTCGGGATGGTAGTGCCCTCTGATTCTTTATAGCAGTTCATTTCACGGATATCAAACGGATCGATTCCCATCTTAGCTGCCAGCACGTCAATTGCAATCTCAGATCCCATATAAGACTGTGGTGAACCATAAGCACGGAATGCGGAGCCCCATGCATGGTTTGTAAATACGGTTGTTGATTTATTACGAATAGAATTAATTCCATAACCTGCGCCTGTAAACTGAGAAAGTCTCATGGTAAGCAGATCGCCAAATTCTGAATATGGACCGTGATCTACATAGTTGTTACCCCAAAGTGCTAAGAGTTTACCATTTTCATCTGCTGCAAGCTTAATATTCATAAATGCAGGAGATCTCTTTCCTGTATAAGTAATGTTCTGGAACTGATTAAATACCAGCGATACCGGACGTTCCAGAATCTTAACAGCTGCACCAATCAGAGCCTCATTTGTCGGTGAGAACTTGTAACCAAATGTTCCGCCTGCATGGTTCTGAACAAGTCTTAAGTTTTCCATTGGTACACCGATACCATCTGCGATCATAGGCATATGAAGATGTATACCGATAGATTTGGAATGCACTGTTATCATACCGTCTTCATCAATATATCCATAACCACAGTCCGGCTCAAGGTGAAGATGAGGCTGGCGTGAACAGTAGGACTCGATCTCAACCTGCTGTGAATCCGGAATGCTGTCCCAGTCAAAGTCCGGTCCCTTGATACAGTTTGTCTCAAAAAATGCGTTTGGAGTACCAGGATGGATCTCTGCTGCATCCGGTGCGATTGCATCCATTGCGTTCATATATGCAGGAAGTTCTTCGATCTCCACCTTAACTGCATCTGCTGCTGCACGTGCATGCTCTTCTGTGTCGGCAGCTACGATCGCAATCGCATCACCAAACTGAAAGATCTTTTCGTCGCAGAGTACAGGACGCTCAAATCCGTCTGTCTTATTGTGTTTCGGAAGCATTACAAGACCATTGATCTTGTTGGTTCCGCCTGCTGCCTTAATGTCCTTCGCTGTAATAACACGAACAACTCCCGGCATACTCTCTGCTTCTGTTGTATCGATACTGAGAATATTTGCGTGAGAAACCTTGGCCTGTGTAAGTGCAAGACGAAGAGTTCCCTCCGGCATCTTTAATGCATCATCTGCACCGAAATCCCAGGTACCTGTTACCTTCTGTGCTGCTGATGGACGGATATAGTTTGTACCGACGATAGAATCACCTGTCTGCTTGAATACGAGGTCTTCTTTAGTCATCTCGCCACGCATAACTGCTGCTGCCGCCATGGTCGCATCGATAAGCGGCTTGTAACCTGTACAACGACAGAGATTACGCTGCTTGTTAAACCAGTCCCTCACTTCTTCACGGGTAGGGCTCGGATTATTATCGAGAAGAATCTTTGCTGAAATAATAAAACCTGGTGAACAGAAACCACACTGTGCACATCCATATGCCATCCATGCAACCTGTATCGGATGCATATCAGAAATTGTTCCCACACCCTCGATTGTTGTGATCTCTGCATTGTCCGGAACACGGCTCATCTTGTAAATACAGGATCTTGTAACTTTTCCGTTCATAATAACATTACATGCTCCGCAATGACCTTCTCCACAACCGATCTTACATCCTGTAAGAAGAAGATGCTCACGAAGTACCTGAGCCAGTGTCTCATCCTTATCAAGAATAAGGATTCGCTCCACACCATTGATCTTCAATGTCTTTTTAATCATGTTTCATTCCTCCTTTAAAAAATACACGTTCCGATGTTACAAATCTTCTGACTTATGTGTTCCACATGGATCATGATCGGCTCCCTTACCCGTCAGATCTTTAAGTCTTTCCATTCCTCTGACAGAATAGAAAACAATGGAAGAACTGCTTCCGTCCAGATTCTCACCGCTGAGTTTTAAAACATTCGCATTCTCATAATAATCAATCGGAAGTGTCCGACTGTATTGCTCTCCTGTACGCTCATCTTTTACCTGTATCGTAACTTCTTTTGCAGTAATTTCAAAAATCTTATCCATGGAAACGTTCTCCTGTTTACATTATTTTGTATAATTTCATGTTATCATAATTTTGTACAGTTTTACAAATTGTAAATAATTATTAGTTGGCTATTTTTTGCTCTTTTTTATATTGTTTTATTACTTTGTCGAAAATTTCACTATTTATTCCCACTTTTTATGCTATAATAATATCAAATTTGTACAATATTATTTTTCGGGAGGTATCTATGATGCAGACAGGTGCTCTCATCGTAGCTGCAGGGAAATCGTCACGAATGGGAGACTTCAAGCCCATGCTTCAGCTTGGATCCATTTCCATCGCGCAGCGTGTGATTAATAACTTCCGGCAGGCCGGAATCTCTAAAATAGTGGTGGTAACCGGATATAATGCGGATGCTCTGGAACGCCACCTTGCTTCCAATCATGTTATTTTTCTTCGAAATGATGACTATGAAACTACTCATATGTTTGATTCTGTCAGGATTGGACTGGAATATTTAAAAGACAAAGTGGATACGGTACTCTTTACACCTGTAGATGTTCCACTATTCACAGCACATACCGTTACACAAATGCTTTCTCTTGGACAGCCTCTTGTCACTCCGGTCTGTAACGGAACTCCAGGTCATCCGATCCTGATTCGTTCCTCATTAATTGAGTCCATTTTAAGCAATGATGGAAACACTGGTCTGAAGGGTGCTGTAGAACATTGTGGAACTCCCATGTATTGTTTAAATGTAGAAGATCCTGGAATCATTCATGATGCGGATACACCAGAGGATTATGCAGAACTTCTTCGTGCACACAATCAAAGTCTGATCCGTTCAGAGATTCAGATTCAGCTGGCACGGGAAAAGGTCTTCTTTGATGAACAGCTTTATTCGCTGCTTACACTGATTCATGAAACAGGATCTGTTCGTGATGCCTGCGAACGCATGCACATTTCCTACTCCACCAGCTGGAATCTGATCCATACATTAGAATCTCAGCTTCATGAACCGCTGATTATTCGAAGTCAGGGCGGTGTAAAGGGCAGTCACAGTGAGCTGACACCATACGGAGAAGAATTTTTGAAGCGATATGCCCGTTTTTCAGAGGAAACACGTACCTGTTCCGAAGCAATATTTGAAAAGTGTTTCAGAGGATTTTTCAATGCGTAATCTTTATCTTATCCGACACGGAAAACCACAATATCCAGATGAACATTCTTACTGTATCGGTCAGACTGATTTTTCTTTATCTATGCTTGGACATCTGCAGTCAGTCCTTCTTCACGGAGAACTGGATGATAAAATAACTGCTGTTTACTGCAGTCCTTTGTCAAGAGCTATGGAAACGGCTGCACATATCACACCTGATCTTCCACATATCACTATCTCAGATTTAACAGAACGAAATCTGGGAGAATGGGATGGTCTTTCATTTGATGAGATACGCAAAAGATGGCCGGACATATATGAAGCACGTGGAATGAATCCTGATTACCCGATTCCAGGAGCAGAAACTCCTTTCGCATCTGGCATGCGTTTTTCGCAGGCAATTTATGAGATTCTTCGTTCTTCTGAGGGTGATATTGCGATTGTTGCTCATACAGATGTAATTTCTTCTTATCTGTATTTGCTTGATTCAAAACAGCATGCCAGACAGTATTTTCGTCTTCCATGTGGTTCCTATTATCATCTGAACACAGACGATAACGATCATGTTATCTTATCTGATTTGACTTACCTGCTGCCTCATCCTGACTTGCATGACGAACTATGCCGGATGCTTCGCGATTCGGTGTCTCTTCCTCATCATGTACAGGCGCACAGTGATGCAGTGACTGAATTGGCTTGCCATTTCTGCGATCTGCTGGAATCTCATGGTTACTTTTTTAATAAAAAACTGATTCGCTCCGGAGCACTCCTTCACGATATTGCCAGACTTCAAAAACATCACACCAAAACAGGTGGTGATCTTTTCTTACAATTAGGCTATACTGAAATCAGTCAGATTATTTCACAACATCATGGTTTACAGAAAACAATTCTGAATGAAGCGGCTATCGTCTTTTTATCAGATAAACTGATTCAGGAAACCGAACGTGTAACCATCGAAAAACGATTTGCGGACAGTCTGTGTAAGTGTAACAGTCCCGAAGCTTTGAAATCTCATGAACGACAGCTTAAACAGGCTCTTGATCTGCAAAATATGATACAGACCATCTGTCACATGACGATATGACTTATAGAAAATTACAGGAGGTGTTTTATATATGAGAACTTTATTTCAGATCATACAACAAGAATTTCAAAAAGAAAACGACCTTGTGCTTGCATCCATCGTTGCTTCCTCAGGATCAACGCCAAGAGGTGCCGGTTCCCGTATGTTGGTTGGAAAAAAAGGCCGAGTTGCCGGAACCATAGGCGGAGGTTCTGTCGAATATCGTGCAGAGCTTATGGCGCTTGATATTCTTGAAAAGAAAGAATCCTGTGAACATGAATTCCGGTTGAATCGCAAAGATGTTGAGAATATCGGTATGATTTGTGGTGGTGATGTTACCGTATTTTTCCAGTATCTGGACCATAATGACCCTATTATTATGGAACTTGCAGTAACTGCTGAAACATTATATAAAGAACGAAAAGATTTCTGGCTGATCTGTGATCTTCATGCTACATCCGGTATGAGTCTTTACAGTGCATCCTATGGATTGACTGGAAATGCTGATGTTCCTTCTTCCATCTTATCTTCCTTATCTGCAAGACCATGCCGTCATCGCAATGAAACCTGTGACCTGTTTACAGAACAAATCGGTACATCCGGAACTGTCTATGTATTTGGAGGCGGGCATGTTTCACAAAAGCTGGTACCAATACTTGCAAGTGTTGACTTTCACTGCATCGTTCTGGATGACCGTCCGGAATTTACAGATCCTGCTCTTTTCCCGGATGCAGCGGAGACAATCCTTTGCGATTTTGATCATCTGGATCAGAGCATTTCTATCACAGATGCTGATTATTGCTGTGTCATGACACGAGGTCATGCCTATGATACGATTGTGCAGGCACAACTTCTTGCCACACCTGCATGCTATATCGGCGTCATTGGAAGTCTCGCCAAAAGAGCTGGTGTATTTCATCGTCTCGTAGAAGAGTATGGAATCGATGAGCGAGAATTAGACCGTATTATCACGCCTGTGGGACTTAATATTAAAGCAGAAACACCTGCTGAAATCGCAATATCTATCACAGGACAAATGATTCAGGTTCGAGCTGAAAGAAAGGCTGCTATGAAATGATGACAAAACATGTCTACAAAACTATTATATTCGGTGCCGGACAGATTGGGCAGATGACTGCCCGACTTCTTGGAAATTCCTATCAGATCATGTGCTTTGCCGATAACGATCCGCGCAAACATGGACAATTTATTGGTAATATCCCAATCTGTTCTCCATCAAAGGCCGCTGCTCTTCTTCCTGATCTGATTATTCTTGGTGTATTAGATGAAGAGCGGCGTGGTTCTATGATGCAGCAGATGGAGCACTTGGGCTATCACGGTTCATTTTGTGATCCTTCTGCACTTCGCATGTTCGATGCACGGGTTGCGGTTATGCGCCTTTTAGCCGAACAGATACATCAACAAAATATCCCTGGAGATGTGGCAGAACTTGGTGTTTTCCAGGGTGATTTTTCTTGCCTGATCAGTACGGCCTTTCCGGATCGAAAAATACATCTTTTTGATACTTTTGAAGGCTTTTCAGAAAAAGATATTGCCGTAGAAACCTCCAGGCATCTGTCTCGCGCTAAAACAGGTGACTTTTCTTCTACAGATGTAGACTCTGTTCTTCGCATCATGCCTGATCCATCACATGTGATCATCCATAAAGGATGGTTTCCGGATACTTTTTCCGATATTACCGATGAAACTTTCTGTTTCGTATCATTAGATGCAGATCTCTATGCTCCAACTGCTGCTGCATTACCTCTGTTTTATGAACGTCTGTCTATCGGCGGAGTTCTCCTGATCCATGACGTATACAGTACCCAGTTTTCCGGATGTAACAAAGCTGTAGGCGAATTCTGCCTGAAACACCACCTGTTTGCAGATCCTGTATGCGATCTGCATGGAAGTGCTATTATCCGAAAAATCATTTAAAACCTAATCGAAAGCCTTTCATAATCCTATACGCCTTCTGTATTATGCTATTTTACGAGATACCCTTCAGTCTTTAAATATGTATCAGAATCGTTAATATTCTGAAAATATCCCTCATTGGATTTCCGTATAACAAACAAAAATTCCTACAGTATTTAAAAATCTATAGTTTAACGGATTCCTTTGTGAAAATATCAGCAATTTCGCATTACGTGCAGACTTTCTTATAGATTTCCGGATCATTGATATTCTGAAAATAGTTTTCCGGTGCACTGGTATGGTATAGGGAATATCCCACTGTATTTAAAAATACGATACACCGATGATCTTCCTGATTCCAGAAAATCTGTGATCTCTTTATAAAGTCTGGCATCATATACCTCTATCAGCGATTCTTCTTTTCCATTATGACACAGCATAGTCACCGGTTGGTCGGCTTTTTCCATTGCGAACTTCAACAGATTTTGAAGTTCTTCCACAGGTACCAGCGGCGTATCTACCCCCAGCACCAGGCATTTTTCTGTCTTTGCCCTTCGAAAACAGCTCTCCAGACCGCCAAGTGGACCCTGACCGGAAATTCGATCCGGCACAATCTCTTCCCCACACTGTGTTCCACGATATCCAGAAATTAAGATCTGTTTTGCTCCCAACTGACATCCTTTTCCGATCTGTATCTCCAAAAATGTCTGTCCATCTAAAAGCAGATCTGACTTCTCCCTTCCCATATGGCTGCTGGCACCACCTGCCAGGACTACCAGCGTAAAATCTGATGGCAATTGCTGTTCTGCCAACTGACCGTTTTCTAATTCAGATATATCAGTCTGCATTTTCCGATTATTTTCTGGCACAGTTCGTTGCCTCCCCGGTCAGGATCTGTAATCCATGTTCCAGCGCTGGAATAATATATTCCAGACTTTCTCTGACTGCTTTCGGGCTTCCCGGCAGATTCACGATCAGTGTTCCTTTTCGAATACCTGCTGCTGCACGACTGAGCATAGCTCTTGGTGTAATCGTCATACTATATGCTCTCATTGCTTCCGGAATCCCCGGCACTTCACGTTCTATAATATCCTTTGTTGCCTCCGGCATACAGTCTCTCGGCGAAAATCCGGTTCCACCCGTAGTTACAATCAGCTCTGCTATTCCCTCATCTGCTATACGAGCCATCTCATCTGCCAGCATCTTTCTGTCATCCGGCAAAAGAATGGTATGCACCACTTCGTAATCGTTCGCTTCCAAAATTTCCTGGATTACCGAACCACTTTTATCTTCTCTCTCTCCTGCATATCCGGAATCACTGGATGTGATAATCGCAGCTTTCATAATTCCTTATCCTCCTATCTGGGACATTAATTTACATTCATCTGTCTCAATCTCTTCCGATGTAAAATGATGACTGACCGGTTTTTCCCATATTACTTTCTGTATTGCCTCTGTCAGTTCATCATCTGTGCATCCTGAACGCATCAAATTCTTCAAATCCGTTCCAGTCTGATATTGCAGACAGGCTTTTAAAAATCCTTCTGCTGTCATACGCACACGATTACACTGGTCGCAAAACTTATGCGTCATCGCACTGATAAATCCTATTTTACCCTGAAATTCTTCTATTTTATAATAATGACACGGTCCATTCCCATATCGTTCTTTTATTGGAGTCATTCTTCCATATGCTTTCTCTAATATTTCGCATATTTCACTTTCTCCCCGAAACTGAAAATCCTTTCCATATCCAATCGGCATCATTTCAATGAAACGAACATGAATCGGATATTGCTTTGCAAGTCTCGCTATCGATACCAGATTTTCCTGCTCTTCCACTACCGGCACACAATTAATCTTCAATCCAATCTGCGGATACTGTAATGCCGCCTGGATTCCCTCCAGCACCCGATCCAGACTTTCTCTCCTGGTTACCTTTGCAAACTCTGCTGCATTTAAAGTATCCAGACTGATATTTATATCATCAAGCCCCGCTTCTGCCAGATCTGCTATCTGTTCTTCGAGCAATACACCATTGGTCGTTAATGTCACTTTTTCGATGCTAGGAAGTTCTTTTAACATTCGAACCAGTGTGGCACAATTCTTTCTAATTAACGGTTCTCCTCCGGTCAGTTTGATCTTACGTATACCTAAACCAGTCATACATCTGCTGATTCTGGTAATCTCATCATAAGTCAGAATTTCTTCATGCGGGATCTGCACAACTCCATTTTCCGGCATACAATAGACGCACCTGAGATTACATCGATCTGTAATGGATATCCGCAGATAGTCAATCTCTCTTCCAAATCTATCCTTCATACTATTCTTTCGGGTTTCGATATAACCCGCTTTTTCCTCCGCTTTTTTCTACCAGATGAATGTCCGTCAGCTCCATGGACTTGTCAATTGCCTTACACATGTCATAAATTGTCAAAAGTGCCACATTCACACCAGTAAGCGCCTCCATCTGCCTCACCTGCTGCCTTCTCTATCACAATTTCATCGCCTTCTGTCAATACGCCACCATGAAGTACTCTGGTAAAGATACCTTCTCTTGGCATAATACAGTCACCCATAATTTTATAAATCTCACATCCACTATGACATTTTTTCCCGATCTGTGTCACTTCTAATAATACCTCTCCGCTGCGAAGTCTGGTGCCAACCGGCAATGCCTTCAGATCGTATCCACTTACAATCAGGTTTTCTCCGAATGCTCCGTCTTCGATCGGTGCTCCCTTTGCCTTGAATTCTTCTATTTTTTCATAAGAAAGAAGACTCACCTGGCGATGCCACTTGCCGGCATGGGCGTCCTTCTCGATTCCAAATTCTTCCATCAGTCTGGCACTATGTACATTCTTTTTCTGTGTACCTTTCTTCTCACTGATATTTACCGCCATAATCTTTCCCATTTTATTTCCTCCTTCATCCCTCAATTCACTCTTTCGAAATAAAGAGATGTCCGTTATACTAGATCTAGTATAACACATAGTAAACATGATAAAAGAATTGTTTTTTCAATTGGAGAAATTATGTATATTAACGAACAATAACAAAATCTGTCTCTGCTAGAGACAAAAACATATCAATATATCGGAAGAAATGGAGAATCCCGTACGGAACAAGAAGAAGTATTGAACGAACATATGATGGATGTCTATATAAATGATCATCTGACTATGAAACTTGTTTGCCTGCCCCAGCATCTGACTGAACTGGTTCTTGGAAGATTGCTGACAGAACAAATCATCACGTCTTCCGAAGATGTAGATCATATCTATATCTGTGAATATGGAAAACGTGCAAAAGTCTATTTAAAAAATTCGGCACGCAACACACAATCCTCATCGGATGCCTTTGTAGAAGTAACTCCTACCTGCTGTACCGGCAATCATATTTTAAATGATTACTTTGTTACATCCAAAGAGCCGCAGTCACTTACACCGATTTTCTGGAAACCAGAATGGATCTTTCATATGGCGGATGCCTTTGCGGATGGTTCTCCTCTCCATGGCATTACCTTTGCCACACATAGCTGCATTCTCGCTCAAAAAGATCACATTCTGTTTTCCTGCGAAGATATCGGACGGCACAATGCTTTGGATAAAGTGATCGGCTACGCTCTGCGGCACAATATTGACCTGCATCAATGTATGGTATATTCCAGCGGCAGAATACCTACTGATATGACTTTAAAGGTCATCCATGCAGGGATTCCAATTCTCTCCAGCAAGGCTTCTCCTACTTCTGAAGCAATTGATCTTGCAAAAAAATATCACCTGACCCTGATCTGTGCAGCCAGAAGGGATCGAATGAAAGTATTTACGAAATAATGTTTGACAACCGCATATTAAACCACCGGAACTGGATATTGAAAGCTTTTTCGCATTTTTCACGAAAGAATCACCGTATCATAGATTACCTCAACCTTGATACGGTGATTCTTTCATTTATTTTAATAACATCACATCTTTTTCATCTATCCCAATCCATATCTTATTTCCAGAAATATGCTTTTGGTACTGCTGCCATTGTTCTTTCGTCACATCTACGCGAATCCTGGCTTCTTCTTTCGTAGATACGATCAAGATATACGAAAACACGTCCTCAATCACTCTTTCCACTTTACATGGAAATACGTTTTTCGTTGTGCCATCTGCTTCCGGTAGTACCGGATGTATAAAGTGACTTCGCACTCCTACACTGCTGGCGTCTTCTTTTCCTGTGGTATCACACTGCAATGTAATTCCCCAGTCCAGAGCCATGACTTCGCCTGCTGCTGTCATAGCCTGCGGGCGATCCTCTATGGCTGCCACTTCCACCAGTTCTGCACCAAATTCTTTCATGCGAACCGCCAGAAGTCCCTGATTACAATCATAAATCTTCCCCGGAATCAATCTTTTTCCGGGTGCCATTACTTCATCTCCGATAGTCAGAACAGCTGCTCTTACCCGACGATAAACCTTCACTTTTATGACTCCCATACTGGCCAGTATACCTGCTTCAATAAATCCGATTTTGTCACCCTTTTTCAAAAGAACCGTTCCATTTTTAAAATTCTCTCCCTGATAACAGTAATTCTGCCACTGTCCGGTCGGACGGAAGATTCTGACAGTCTCTTCTCCATAATCTGTATCCTCCTGACGGACACAGCAGTCACAGCCTTTCGGAATAGCTGCGCCTGTCATAATCCGAACCGCCTGCCCCCTTTTCCACTGTGACTCTGGAATACTGCCCCGCATCAATCTCTTCCAATACCGTCAACTGTACCGGATGACTTTCTGATGCATCCGTTATATCCTCCGCTTTGCAGGCATAACCATCCACAGGTGATCTGTCAAACGGCGGGTTATCAAATCCTGCAATCATATCCTTTGCCAACACTCTTCCACATGCCTGCAAAAGTGGTACAGTTTCCGTTTCCTCTATTACTTTTGTATGTTCCAGCAGTGCTTCCAGTGCCTACTCTACCGTAAGCTTTTCCATGCTTATTCCTCCTGTCCTGCTCTTATACGCCCTTTCCAAAGCTGCAGTTCGGATAATGACATTCTTTGCAGCCAAGACAGAATCCGCCATTTCCCATATGTGCCAGATCTTTTTTTGTCACTTCTATACCTGCGATAATACGTGGCAGAACAAGATCAAATACGGTGGCTTTTGCATACATCACACATCCCGGCAGTCCCATTACCGGTGTGCCATCTTCCAGATAGGATAACAGGAACATCGCTCCCGGAAGTACCGGAGCACCATAAGATACGATTCTCGCTCCTGTATTTTTGATCGCGCCCGGTGTCTTATCATCTGGATCCACGCTCATACCACCGGTACAGACAATCAGATCTGCCCCTTCTTCTTTTAATTTCATAATAGCGGCAGTGATTTTTTCCATATCATCATTGCACAGAATATGTCCGTGAATTTCAGCACCGTAAGATTTCATTTTTTCGATGATTACCGGTGTGAAAGTATCCTTAATTCTTCCATAAAATACTTCATTTCCGGTGGTTACAATTCCTACCTTCCGTTTCTTATAAGGTGCCAGCGATACCAGCGGTTTTTCTCCTGCTGTTTTCTTCACCAAATCCATTTTTTCTTTTGCAATCACCAGCGGAATCACACGGGTTCCTAAAAGACGGTCACCTTTTTTTACCGGGAAATTTGTATGACGGGTGGCAATCATAATCTCATCGATCTCATTAATAGCATCCAGCCTCGGCACATCCACCTGAAATACTCCGTCACAATCTGCAATCAACTCAATTTTTCCTTCTTTTACATCCGTTGGATGCATATTCTCATTGATGCACACATCACACAGAATCTGCGCTGCTTCATTTTCATGCAAAGTATTTTCATCCTTCTCCCACACATAAAGATGGTCTTTTCCCAGAGATAGCAAAACCGGAATATCTTCTTCCTGTACAATATGTCCTTTACGAAAGGCTGTATCTTTTACCACATCCTTCACAATTCTGGTAATATCATGGCACAGTACATGTCCTACCGCGTCCGTTGTTTTAATACACTTCATGACGTTCCCCTTTTACTTTCTGTCTAGAAAAGTTGTAAATTTATATGGAGTAATTGTAACATATTGCCAAGAAAAACACAACTTTCATAAACACGGGAGTTTGACACATTGAAATCCGAAAAAATACCGCAAAGCCTTGAACACGGGATGTAATTATTCTTCTACAGCGAATAAATATGGTTGCTCCTACGGACAAGTTTATGCATAGGTTAGAAAATATAAAGATAAAGGAATCGAAGGATTATATGATCGACGAGGTAAGAACAAAGCGATTTCTCAATTATCAGATATTGAGAAGTTGAAAGCTGAAAACCGACTAGTGAACTACTCGGCAACTGAGTTACCAGAGCATCTGAATTAAGGCGGGATACCGCCTTTTCAGGGTGCGTCCATGA
>NZ_RCXU01000038.1:0-24660 GCF_004167315.1 Blautia sp. aa_0143 | reverse complement strand
CAAGCGCCGGGCTTTTCGAAGTCCGGCGTTTTGTGTTGAATATAAAATGAGCTGCCGCACGTTAGTGCGACAGCCCCATGTCAACTATTTTATTTGTTCCCTCATTAAGTATTTATCTCTGATCATAAGCCTTGGATAATCAGGATTCTGTGAATATCCTGTCTTTCCTGCTATCTTCTCCCAGGTCAATCCCTGCTGATAAAACGCTTTGAACACATATCTGGTCTGGCCATCTTCAATGTTCTGAATCCAGTTGTCTACTGCTGCCACCTGCTCATTTTTATGCTCATAGGTTCTCTTTCTTCTGTCATATCGCTCCTGATCAAACCCAACTACGCTCTGAGGCCGTGCAAAACCTGTACTGTAATCAAATATTGTGCTGTTCCCTAGCCCAGCCTCCCCATTCATCATTTCATCCAATTCCAAACCAAGGACCGGTATTTCCCTCTTTAATTTTCTGTAATTATCAAGAAGTTTCCTGGTGATCTTGATCTCGCCCACTGGCATCCTCCCCTTTCTACTACAATATATTTATGGTTAATATCCCTTACAGCCAGTAAGGAATTATCCATCTTGTTGCTTAAGCTGTTAGAATGTAGGTAGCAATCGGATATCGTCCCCTTTCTTGGACTTCGCGTCCGTTAATTAGACTGATAACCAGCTCCTCATTCACAGCGTTCGTTTTATGCAGGTTGAATCACCATTTATGTTATTTTAGTCATTCACAACCCGTTTTCTATCTTGTAGTCACCTTTTTTCTCTAAAAAACAAAAAAATACCAACCACCAATATTGATGGCTGGTAAAAGGACTGTTCAATCTTTCTGAATACCCGTTCCATTACAATGTTCGCACTTTACTAAGTCGTACCCCACTTCTTTTAAAGCTCGTTTTCTGCACTCTCCCATTGTTAGCGTTCCAGGCGCATCGTATCTATCAAACAACTCCGAATACTTCTTTTCATCCCTTGGTTTTTTAAACTTGCCTGTTCCTTCACACCAAAAACATTTTCCCATATGACAATTCCTCCTATCATATCTATAATACAGAAATTATATCATTCCAACCGTTAATATTCAATTATCAATGTGCTATTATTTGTTATAATTCAGGAATTATTTCTGTACTAATCTGTTGCTCTTCCTCTATTTCGTTAAGCACCTTATGCTGTCCCAGTTGATTAAAAATCCGCAATTCGGACAAAAATTAAGGCCTACATCCATGCGGAATCCGCAGTTTCCACAAGTGTAATAACAGTTATATCGCTTCATCTGGTGATATTTAGGCTTCTTGCCATCCAGTTTTGCAAATTCATATATTATTCGGTTAACTGCTGATTCAAAATGCTCTGGCTCTTCTTCCGGAAATTCCTCAGTCATTTTCTCTAACAGCTGTAAACATTCTTTTTTGCCTATCATCATGATTCATTTTTTCCTCCTGCTGTCTGCAGGATTTTTTTTCGTACCCGATCCCATTCTAGGAGTAATGTAATATCCAGATTCCTGCTTAACTTAATATCTTCCGGAATGATCCGATACTTCTTGTCCACAAGTGCAAAGTTTGCTGCTGCCTGGCAGACATTATCTCTTGCAATACCAAGCTTCTCTGTAACCTGTTTGGCTGTTAATAAATCCTCAAAGACTGCTTTCCCGTTCTGGTCTACTACCTTGTACAGGTTTACTCTTCTTTTCATTGATTTCCCCTATCTCTACCTGATCAAGATAATTCCGGCCGAATATCTTCATGAACTCCTTGTGGCTGTGCTGCCTTTCAAATTCTCTCTGGGCCATACGCTGTACTTCATGGCGGATCCGGGCATTGTTGTGAATAGCTTCCGGGCCATAAACGTGATGATCTCGACACAGGTATATTTTCAGGCCATTCTCTTCTGAATTTGTCCTATTAGGACCACTAAATACATGGTGTTCCTGAAGAGTGCTATGTTCAGACCAGTTATCATGAAGCATAATACACAGATAACACGTCCTGCTCTTCTTATCATGTAAAATACTTGGTGGATGATGTTTTTTTCTTTTTCTTACTTTTCGGTTTTGGAAATAACAATTTCTGCCCCTTTCCGGGGAGGTCAAGGCCTCCCCTTATGTATTTGTGATATATTTGGATTTTCGATAACACCCCTTATTTCTGTAATTCCTTCAGGAATTCAACCAGCTCTGTTTCTGAGTTTGGGAATTTATAATACCGTGCATGATATGTCCATTTCGGTATGCCGCCCTTGCACTCTGGTTCAGGTCCTCCAACAAGATGTAAGAATGCCGTTTCATGTTCTGGCATCCATTCTGTTCCTGGAAGAATATATTCTTCTGCAATCAAGCATGCGCCATTCTCAAAATCATACTTGTAGTATTTAACACCGATGTTTTTATCTTCGTACCACAAGCCCCAATCCTTGTAGTTTCTCAGCCATTCTTTTCTCTGATCATTATTTTTCATGACTGGCAATGCGGTGGCTTCGCCGGGATGGTCTGCGATTTTGTTGTAGACACCACAATCATGCTGCTTTTCGTCCGGTGTTTCTGCTACCAGTTGGCAGCGTTCTTCCAGCCATCCGCAGCGACTGTTACAATCATCCGGACACTGAGCACAGCATTTGTATTCCGTATCACAATAGGCTGCTGCACCGCATTTTCCCGAACCGCTCTTTCCAGTGATACATTTTGCCGGCCCCGGCATTTTGTTATCTTTCTTCTCCGGTGCGTCTATAGACACCATCTTGACCGGTTTCCGTTTCTTCCCGAACCTTTTTATCAGCTCGTGGGCCAGCTCATTCCAGGTGAAAGCGCATTCCATGTAACTTCCAGGATTGAACATGATCCCGGTTGAATTTGCCTGATAATTGAATTTACCATTCCTGATCCGGACATCCTGATACCGGACTTCAAGCAGATAGGTCGTTGCGTTGATATCACATGTAAGAACACGTTCTTTATCTCCTTTGTTCAGGGCTTCGAAAAAGCCTTCTATCTGCAGTTCCGGTGTGATTGGGATCTCGTTCTCCGGCGGCCGGTTCTGTCCGGTTGCTGTTTCAATCGTCATTTTTCCTGGCATGTATTCTGGATGCTGTTCAATGCTGTCTTGGCCGGGGATCTGATCATCTATCTGTTGCGCCGGCGCAATAACTTCTACTTCCGGAGGTTTCCTGATTGCACGAATTTCCTTTGCACTCATTTCCGGCTCAGCTTCTTCCATCTGTTCATCTGTCAGATACAACATTTCCTGCAGCTGGCTTTTGTTAAAATCCTTGTATTTATCATCCAGGATAGGGCTGTTTCCATCTTTGGAAAACTTGTCATTCATTGCCATCCAGCGACTGGCTGCTGACTTTTTGATTCCATACTGATCTTCCGCAAACTCCCAGATACTGTTATATCCACCATCCCGGAATAATTCCCGGTCCCGGATATACTTCATGTAATATCCGGCAGCAATAAAGCTTCTGGACATGGTTTTGATATTCGCTGAAAGAAGTTTCTTTACATCATTCAGTGGCATGTCCATTTCGTACCATTTACTTTCTACTACATCCATGATTTCTCCTTATTCCTCTACGTCACTTTCATTTGGCATCTGGAAAACAGCTTTCTTCAGGATCCCGGCTCGGGCAGACAGTAGTTGATCTCTTGTCATATTTTTAAATTCGTTTTCCTGTAAAGCAAGTGTGTATTCTACGACTTTTTCATCTTCATACGCTTCCTGGATCATATCCAGCACTTTAAAAGCTTTTTGGGCACTTGAGTATTCGCCTAATACAACTCTTATCTTTCCTGCACGAAATGTAAGCGTTCCGTCCCCTTCAGCGGATACTACACCATTTTCAATATTTACAATGTGCATTTTGTTCTTACTTCTGATTAACATTTTTCTTCTCCTCTACTGCAACCATCATAGTCTTCTAATGTACCTAAAAGGCTGGTTGCTTTCCTGCAGCGATAACAATCATCTCGTAATTTTGCTCTGTGTCTGCAATCTTTGCATAAGATGATCTTGCGATACTTCTTCATGATCTGATACGTTGAACTCTGATCAAAAGCATTGATCTTCTCATATTCTTCACGGATCTTGTCTGTGTACTGCTGTAATTTACAACGGCAGCAGTGCTGATCCATTTCTTCCTGTGTTACAGCACCTCTGTGGCAGCAGATCTCATCACAGACATAAGCCTTTAAGACTTCAAGAATACCGTCTATTCCTTCTTCTCCTGGCTTCATCTGCTCTCTGCATCCATTCAGGTTTTCCTTCGACTGGTTCACTGTCAAACCATATCCCTCCATTCTCATCCTGGTAATACGTAAATCGGATACCGGATTTAATAATCGTACCAACATATTTCATGTTGGCTGTGTTCTGGCCAGGTCTAAGGCTCCAGGCCTTACCCCATAATTCTTTTACGTCCAGCTTCATCACCTCCAGCGCCCTGCTTCAATAAACGCCTTTCGTAATCAGCAAAGTCATAGTCCCGCTGGTGGAAATTATTAAACCGGTTCTTGGAGGTCTCTTTCTTCTTTTGCTTATTCACCGGGTAAAATCCTTTCCAGCCATTCATGATAGATTTTTTGACCATGGCGATCCTTTCCTCCGGATCACTGGATAAGGAAAGGACTTCTTCTGCCAACAGTTGGATCTGCTCATCTGTCAGCTGATCGCCTTTATTCTGTCTTGATTTCAAAAACAGCAGGAAAATATCATTCAAAGAAGGATCTTCAAAGTATGTACCCGGCGGAGCCGTATATATATACTCTTCTTTCTTTTCCTTTCCTTTTGTGTCATTTTTCCTGGAATTATCATCTTTTTTCCTGGAATTATCGGGATTATTCTCGGAATTATTTAAAGAAGGGTGCACTTTAATAAAGGTCTCTGTTTCCTCCTCTGGAAGGAGCCAAAACCTTTCTACAGTGATCGGAGTTTTCAGTGCCCTGGCTTTTACCATTGCCTGATATCTCCTCTGTATTCCGGCAGAGGTCAAAACCTTGTCCGACTGGAAAAGTGTGTTATCAAACAGTGACCGTTCCAATAAGAAGTTCAAGACCTGCTTCACCTTGTTGCTTTCCATGTTCAGATCATCTGAAACAATGTACTCAAAATCTCTATCAATCTTTAAATAATATCCTGTCTTGTATATCTCACACAGGAGATACAAGTATAAGGTGATCCCGTCTGCTCCATACCGGGCTTTCAGGATCTTTACCTTTCTATCTGAGAAAAAATCCACATCCAGGCGAAAAAAGAGGTTTCCTTCCTGCCTTCGCCTTGCCATATGATTGTTCCTCCAGTTCTTCTATAGAGATTGCGTTGATACTGATATTTCACTTGTTTTTCTTTTTATTTCTCTATATAATAAGAACGTAATATTCGTGTATTACTACGTCCATCGGATCCCGCCGGAGCTGCACTCCCGGGATCCTTTCTTACTACCTTTTCTGATACTCTGTTCCAACTACAAACACAAATGCCACCTGCCAGAACAGTCCTGCCATTAAAAGCATTTCTGCCGAACTTCTCCACTGCCAGAATGGAAGGTTTGCAGCAGGAAGTGCGATAAAAAGTGATATGATTGCATCTCGTCTCATTTACTTCCACCTCTTATCTTCTCCAGCTCAGCTCTTATATTTTTTCCGCTGTACTCAGCCAGAAGCTTCTCCGATATGTTATATGTCCAGATCGAGGACATCTTAATTGCAGTCCCGATTGGAAGCTTTTCCTGCTGCATTGCAACCCTTACAAACTGTGGGGATGCATGCAGTATGGCTGCTGCTTCAACAGGTAATATCTTGCCTACTTCCATACTTCATTTTCCTTTCTTTATAAGATTTTCATAACTTTGTCGAACGCTTTTCCTTGCAGTTATGCCAAGATTCTCCTATCCTGTATATACAGGGTACTGAGAATACCCGAGTACATACAGAAAGGAGAACTATATGAAATTTGAATTTAATTCTGATGGCTTTGACGGTCTGTTGGATGATTTGAAAACATTTGAGCTTAACTGTCCTGAATGCAATCATTCCATTGAAGTATCACTTGACGATATTGGCAGTATCATCAAGTGCCCTCAATGTGGTATAGACATCAAACTAGAGTCAGAATAACTTTCCTTTCAGCTCAGCAAGCTCCTCAACAGTTTTGCTGAGCTGTTTCATTTCTTTTCTTAATTTCTTCACTCTTTTCAGAGTTTTCTTATATCCTGTCACTTTTACTTTAACAGTACGTGTCTCTGATTCTTTTATTTATCTCACCTCTTATCCAGTCTTACTGGCCTGCACTTGACTTTTCTTAGTTTCTTTCCTATTCTTGTATCACAGGTACTGGCATACCTAAATCTATAGAAAGGAGACGTTTTATGTTTCAACAAGAAAAAGAATATTTAGAAGATGCCTACTCTTATTACCAAAAAACCGGTGAACGTTCAATGCAGTATGAATTTTCAAAGGATAACCGTGAAAAACAACTTACCATCCGTTGTTTAGATGCTTTGTGTGATGACGGATATATTCAATACGAATATCGAGCAACTGGTTTTTGTGGAATTAAGCTCACTCCTAAAGGTATTCACTTCGTAGAAAACGGCTTTCAAGATGATACTGTCCCTTCTATTTCAGGAAATAACAATATTTTTGTTACTGGTTCAGGAAACACAATATCCAACAACTACAATCAACTCATTGCTGATGTACAGAATTCAGAACTTGATCCCGAAATAAAAGAAGTATTGGAAACTCTTTTATATGAACTCAAAAATCCTGCTTTATCTGAAAAAAAGAAAGAATCAAAAATAAAAGATTTTTTATCAGAAATTTCTTCCGATGCTTTATCTGACACTGCTTCATCCACCTTATCTACTTTACTTATGTTTCTTTTTAAGAAAATAATTTTTTAATCTAATCAGCCAGTATTCCAATGTTTCTTTAACGGTACTGGCTGTTATCTTATAAGTAATTGGTGTACTGAAATTGCCATGATCACTTTCTTTCTGCTTTGTAACATATACACGCCATTTTCCAGATAACCGTTTTTGAATGGAAACAAAATATCTGTTTTCATTATCTGTAAACTGAATTTTGGTTTCTTTTATCTCCGATCACCTCCTCCCTTCAAATAAATGATTACTTGACTTTTCCCCATTTCTTTCCTATTCTTGTATCACAGGTACTGGCATACCTGTTGAATAAGGAGGTTTCAATGAAAAACAATCAAAAAAATACACTTTTTTTAAGCTCAGCACTTCAAGATTCTTTAAATAGAATTTCGCATATGTATGATGGTTACTTACAAACTATTTTTTCTTCTGACTCTATAACATCTCAAATTGGCCAGCTTCAAGAAGAAATGGTTAAATCCTATAAGCACTTTTTTCAGTTATATACACCGAGTATAATTTCTTCACTTACTAATTCGCTTTCCATAATGTCAGAAGCTATGACAGCGGCTGTCCGAGATAATATAACAACCAATATGTACAACAATTTAAGTGAATCTCTGAAAACTATGATTTCGCTTCAAAGTCTTCAGCAACAGCTTATTGATATTGCCCCTGAACCATCTTTTGACCGCCCAGACAATCTCAATAATTTACCTGAAGATGATTTTGTAATTGTTGATGAATCCGCTGTTAAAATATACGAATTTCCCGATTGCATATATATTCCCATTGGAAACAGTAGAATAAAAATGCCTACTTCTATTTTGCTGACTCTTATAAACCTAATTATTTCGACAATCCTCACAATCTCTATTGCTGTTGTTCAGTTCAATTCATCACAAGAAGATCAGATTAAACAAACGCAAATTGAAGAAACCCAAATTGAGCTCCAACGTGCCCAAAATGAAATACTGCAACAACTCCTTCACAACATAGATACTTCTTCTTCCAGTGAAGCCGAAGCGATCAAAGAGTTGCAAAAAACTGTTGAAGAGCAGAATAAACAGTATTCACAGAATCAAGACACATGCTTATCTGTTGAAGAAGATAATGATAATTCCAAATTGACCAAAGACACTGATACCCCAAAATAAGCAGCAATGCAATCATCAATACCTGCGTAAACATTAAACTAATTTTTAACCTGTTTATCTGCTTACGCAGGTTTACAATTTCTTCTTTTGATGTATCCATCACTTCTCACCTCCTCCCTTCAAATGAATGATTACTTGTCGTTTTCAGTTGCAAATAAGTAATCCAATGTCTTATCTGGGAAAGCTTTTCTCTTAATTGCCATCATTTCACTCAGCTTAAATTCTGTAACACCTCTGAGTTTCAATTTTAAAGATTCATAGTTTATAGCCGTAATCTCAGATAACTTCTTAATGGTTAATTTGGCTCTTCCCATTTCGGCATTTAAGTTAAAAAACATTTTCTCCTCCTTTCTGTTACCCTGTAAGGTAACTTTGATTATAGATTATACGTTGCAGGGTAGTTTGTCAACCCATAAAATACATTTTTTTACTTTGCAGGGTATTTTTTTACTTTACAAAGTTATTTTTATATGTATAATAGAATTTAACAGGAGGTATTAGATATGTCATTCACTGATAAGTTAGATGAATTAATGGCTGAAAAGGGAATCAATAAGTCTATCCTTTCAAAAGAAGCCGGTATTCCATATACTACAATCGCCGGTTTTTATACAAAAGGAACTGATAATATAAAACTTTCTACATTAAAAAAACTTTCTGCATATCTTGGCTGTACCATTGACTATCTGGCAGATGATTCTCATGGACAACCTACTACTCTCGCTGCTCACTTCGATAGCGAGGAATATACAGAAGATGAATTGAATGAAATCCGTCAGTTCGCAGAATTTGTAAAAGGTAAAAGAAAATAATATCTGTGCTTTACAGTACTGTGAGTAAAAAATGAAACGGGAATAATTGGCAGATCTGCCAGATATGTTTTGACAATATAATATACTTACCCAGGCAACTGGAAGGATGCGGTACCACTCCGTTTCTGAGTCTTGCAGAAAGGAGTGGGGCTTATGAGTACATATGAAGAATTTATGATTATCCTAAATGTAGGACTTTTAATCGTAGCCATTCTGAATCTGAACAATAAGAAATAGCATCCCCGCTCTGGTAAAGTAGGATGCTATTTCTATAACTCTTATAACGCCAGAAACGGATAGGTTTCAGCTATCGTTCCAGCTGTCTTGTTAAGTATATTATAAGTCACTTAAAAATATTTGTCAATTTCAATATACACGAGCGGGAGGTTTTGAATTGAATACATACGAAAAATTACTAGATACCGCCTGCAGGGACGGTATAGATGTTATAGATTATCCATTTGAAACTGAAAGAATAAAGGGGTTATATTGTGATGGAACTGTAGCTATCAGAAAAGGAATTAAAACTCAGGCAGAAAAGTCCTGTATTCTGGCTGAGGAACTTGGCCACCACTATACTACCACAGGTAATATTCTGGATCAGTCAACTGATGTCATGAACCGAAAGCAGGAATACCGGGCCAGACTTTATGGCTATAATCTTCGAGTAGGGCTGATCGGGATCATCAATGCTTATGAATCTCGCTGCCGGAGTCTTCATGAGATGGCAGAATATCTGGATGTACCGGAGAATTATCTTACCGAAGTAATAGACTGTTACCGTTCCAAGTACGGACAGTATGTTGCTATGGACAATTATATAATCTATTTTATTCCGCAGTTGGCTGTAATAAAAATTAATACTTTATAATCTGAACAAGGGATTTTCCATAATGAATATCGTATTATTTATGGATATTATATTTTAAAGGGAGGATATTATGAAAAAGAAGTTTTTAGCAATTTTGCTTACCACTATTTTTGTTTTTTCTCCGTCCGTAGCTGTTTTTGCAGATACAAAAGACGACAAAATCGCTGCCTTGCAGAAGCAGGTTGATGATTTACAAAAGCAAGTCGATGACCTTACTTCCAAATTAAAAAAATATCAGTCTGATGATACTAAGAATAATAATATGGAAGACTATTTACTTAAAAAGAATGTTCTTTCTGGCAAACGTATTGAAATGGCCGCTGATATGGTTGGTGCCATATCTGGTTTTAAATATGGTGATGCTGAAATTTACGAATACGATATGTCTTCTACCCAATATAAAGAATTAGTTTCTGGAGATGCCATTTCAGTTGAAGGCATTGATGGTTATACAATAAATGCTTTAGCTATAAACGGAAAATACGTTCTGATGGGTGAAGCTTCTGAAGATCTTATACAAGCTTTTAATGATTATAAATAAAGTAAAAGGAGTCACATATGACAATCGGATTTGATATTTTAACTGGAGAAAAAATAAGTTTTACTCATGATCGACAGTACAAGGGAAAAAATGTTATCTCTTTTCCAGATGATTACTGTGTCATTGATATCGAAACAACAGGACTTTCGCCTGATTGGGATAGTATTATTGAAATCGCTGCTGCAAAATTTCATAAAGGAAATCTTGTCGATACTTTCACTTCTCTTATAAAACCAGATGATTTTACCACCGATGAATCTTTTTTGGATGACTTTATCGTTAATCTTACCGGAATAACTGATGAAATGTTATCAAAAGCAGATTCTACCGCATTGGTACTATCAAAATTTTATTCCTTTATTGGAAATTCCATTCTTGTAGGACATAACGTTAATTTTGATATTAATTTTCTATATGACAATTGTGAACACGTTATCCACAAGTATTTATCTAATGACTTCATCGACACTATGAGACTTTCTAGACGTATACATAAGGAACTTAACCATCATAAATTATCTGATTTAGTTCAATACTATAATCTCAGTTATGAAAATGCACATAGAGCCTTAAGTGATGTAGAAATAACTTCTAAATGCTATATATGTCTCGTTAATGAAATTATAGAAAAATATGAATCATTAGAAGCATTTAGCAAAGCATGTAGACGTTCCAGAAGTGGTGTTAGAGCAGATGACATCAGCACTTCTAAAACTGATTTTGATACATCTAATTTGTTATATGGAAAAGTATGCGTATTTACCGGAACACTTGAAAAAATGGTACGCAAGGAAGCAATGCAAATCGTTGCTGATCTTGGTGGAAAAAATGCCGACAGCGTAACCAAAAAAACTAATTATCTCATTTTAGGTAATAATGATTATTGTAAATCCATCAAAGACGGAAAAAGCTCCAAACAGAAAAAAGCTGAAAAGTTAAAGCTTGATGGATATGATATAGAGATTATTCCCGAAAATGTTTTTTATGATATAATTTCCGAAAATTAATATTAAAAACCGCCCCAGTACGCCAATACCGGGACGGTGGTGGATCTCCGAAGAGATACCTCATTTTGCAAAATTATTGTATCATCTTCGGAGCAGCCTTGCAAGCGAAACACTCGTTCGCTGGCTGTTATTTTTGTACCCATTTTTACAAGGAGGATGATATTTATGAAGTTACCAAATGGTTTCGGATCTGTTTATAAACTTCCCGGAAAGAGACGTAAACCCTGGGCAGCCAGTAAAACAACCGGATGGGAAATCGACACCAAAACCAATCAGGCAAAACAAGTCAAAAAAGCTATTGGATACTTTAGCACCAGAAAAGAAGCTTTGGAAGCTCTTACCCGATATAACGAAAATCCCTACGATTTATTTGCCAAAGAACCCACTTTTAGTGATGTGTACGAAGCATGGTCTGATGTACATTTCCCTACCCTGGGTGGTCCTTCCAGTGTCCGTACTATTACTTCTGCATATAAGCACTGTGCTCCACTATACAATATCAAAATGAAAGATATCCGGGTCGAGCATCTGGAAAAAACTATTCGTAATGCTCAGGTCGGTGACAGCACAAAAGCACGAATGAAAAGCCTATTCAATCTTATGTACCGATATGCCATGAAACATGAAATTGTAACTAAAGACTATGCCCAGCTCTGTGATGGTGTGCAGCAGCCTAAGCCTAAAATCATCCGTGTTCCTTTTTCTGATCAGGAAATATTGTCTCTCTGGTCCCATCTTGAAATTCCTTTTGCAGATATGGTTCTGATCGGAATATATTCTGGCTGGCGGCCGCAGGAACTGGCTGTCCTGAAAATTGCAGATATTGACTTTGAAAATATGACTTTTATCGGTGGACTGAAAACAGATGCCGGAAAGAATCGTACCGTTCCTATTCACCCACAGATCATGGATCTGGTTCGCCGCAATTACAATCAGGCCACTTCTATGCACAGCGAATATCTTTTCAATGATCCGGATGGGCAGCAGGGAACTCATCTTACATATGACAAATACAGAAACCGTTTCAAAAAGGTTATGTCACGCCTGAATATGACCCACAAGCCTCACGACACCCGGCACACCTTTATTACCAAGGCAAAGGAATCCAACATAAACGAATATGTCCTAAAGTTAATCGTTGGTCATGAAATCCAGGATATCACAGAAAAAGTATACACTCACAGGACCATCGAAGACCTGCGTACAGCTATGAATATGATCACCTGGCCAGAGATCCCCAGCGAATAATTTGTAAGCTACCGTTGTTAGCTACGTGTAAGCTACTTGTTAGCTACCCGTCAAATTTATCGTTTTTTCAGAGTGTTTTGTTCTAATTTTCAGGCAAACGTAAAAAAGCCGCAAACCCTTGAGTTTACGGCTTTTTCGCTATTTTAAGCTATGCTTATATTTAGAACTTGCCAGCGTCAGCAGCTTCCTGTACGGAAACAGCTACAGCAACTGTCATACCAACCATCGGGTTGTTTCCGGCGCCGATAAGACCCATCATCTCTACGTGAGCCGGTACGGAAGAAGATCCTGCGAACTGAGCGTCAGAATGCATACGTCCAAGTGTATCAGTCATACCGTAGGAAGCAGGACCTGCTGCCATGTTGTCCGGATGAAGTGTACGTCCTGTACCACCGCCGGAAGCAACGGAGAAGTATTTTTTGCCTTTCTCGTTGCACTCTTTTTTGTATGTTCCTGCTACCGGATGCTGGAAACGAGTCGGGTTCGTGGAGTTTCCTGTGATGGAAACGTCAACGCCCTCTTTCCACATGATCGCAACACCTTCCGGAACGCTGTTAGCGCCGTAGCAGTTAACCTTTGCACGAAGTCCCTCTGAATAGGATTTACGGAATACTTCCTTAACCTCGTTCTTATATGGATCATACTCTGTCTCTACATATGTAAAGCCGTTGATACGGGAGATGATCTGAGCAGCGTCTTTTCCAAGACCGTTCAGGATAACACGAAGAGGTTTTTTACGAACCTTGTTTGCTTTCTCTGCGATACCGATAGCACCCTCAGCTGCTGCGAAAGACTCATGTCCTGCAAGGAAGCAGAAGCAGTCTGTCTCTTCCTCAAGGAGCATCTTTCCAAGGTTTCCATGTCCAAGACCTACTTTACGTGTGTCTGCAACGGATCCCGGGATACAGAAAGCCTGAAGGCCTTCTCCGATAGCTGCTGCTGCGTCAGCGGCTCTTCTGCAGCCTTTTTTGATCGCGATAGCTGCACCTACTGTGTAAGCCCAGCAAGCGTTCTCGAAGCAGATCGGCTGAATGCCTTTGATCTGATCGTAAACGTTCAGTCCTGCGTCTTTAGTGATTTTCTCAGCTTCTTCGATAGAAGCGATTCCATAGCTGTTTAAAACAGAATTGATCTTGTCAATTCGTCTCTCATATGATTCAAATAAAGCCATTTCCTGTAACCTCCTGATATTTTCACCTTACGAAGTGTAATTACTCTTTTCTTGGGTCGATGATCTTAACAGCATCTGCAACACGGCCGTACTGACCTTTTGCTTTCTCCCATGCTGTGTTCGGGTCATCACCTTTCTTAATGAAGTCAGTCATTTTTCCAAGGCTTACGAACTGATATCCGATGATCTCATCGTTCTCGTCAAGAGCGATACCTGTAACATAACCCTCAGCCATCTCAAGGTAACGAGGTCCTTTTTTCAGAGTTCCATACATTGTACCAACCTGAGAACGAAGTCCTTTTCCAAGGTCCTCAAGACCAGCGCCTACTGCAAGTCCGTCCTCGGAGAATGCAGACTGGGAACGTCCGTAAACGATCTGAAGGAAAAGCTCTCTCATAGCTGTATTGATTGCATCACATACAAGGTCTGTGTTCAGTGCCTCCATAACGGTAAGTCCTGGAAGGATCTCAGAAGCCATAGCTGCAGAGTGAGTCATTCCTGAACATCCGATTGTCTCAACAAGTGCCTCCTGGATGATTCCCTCTTTAACGTTAAGGGAAAGCTTACAAGCACCCTGCTGCGGAGCACACCAGCCAACACCGTGTGTAAATCCGGAGATATCCTTTACTTCTTTTGCCTGAACCCATTTTGCTTCTTCCGGGATCGGAGCGGCACCATGATGTACGCCCTGTGCCACTGGACACATTTCTTCTACTTCGCGTGAATAAATCATTTTAAAACTCCTTTCAAGTATAGATTGACCGATGTTATTGAGAAAAAAAGTTCGATAACACCCTATGGCTATTTTCTCACAAAACCTTTGTTTCGTCCAGTCATATTTGATAAAATTTTGCCATAAAACGCATAATATTGGTAGTTATTCCGGCAGTATTGCATGCCTAACTGTCAAATATTTCTGGCAACTGCTGTATGTATGTGATAATATATTAGCAAGTTTAACCCTGGAGGTATATTTTTCATGAATGCATCTGTGGATTCTGTTTTTCCAGAAAAATACCGCATTCTCAGCGGAAGCGCTCTGAAGATGATCGCGGTCATCACCATGCTGATCGATCATATCGGAGCTGTGCTACTCAGTATGTATCAGCCCGCACAGAAAATCCTGTTTACACTTTTCGGCAGAGAATATACTGTATATCTTATTTTCCGCGATATCGGAAGAGCTGCTTTTCCCATCTTCTGTTTTCTCCTGCTGGAAGGCTTCCGGCATACACGGAGCCGGTTCCTCTATGGAAGAAATCTCCTTCTTTTTGCGCTGCTTTCAGAAATTCCGTGGAATCTGATGTTTACAAATACGCTGCGTTACGAAAGACAAAATGTGTTTTTCACGCTTTTCCTCGGATATCTGGCCTTTTGTGCCATCGAATATTTCCAGACCAGACCTTCGATGCAGTTTCTCTGCATCCTGGGACTGCTTGTTGTTTCCATTTTTCTGAAAGCAGACTATGGATGGCGGGGGTATATCTTCCTGCTGATCATGTACTATATGCGAAACGATAAGCCAGGCCAGGCAATCCTCGGAAGCTGCTGGCTTTACTATGAATGGAGAGCCTCCTTTGCCTTTCTGTCCATTAACCTGTACAATGGAAAAAGAGGCTTCATCCGCGGAAAATCAGCAAAATATTTCTTTTACTGGTTTTACCCAGTCCATATTATAGGACTGGTCATACTTCGACAGCTTTTGTTTTTATCTTAATCCCGCCCGCTCCCGGTCGGTTCATCCTTCCACGACCAATACTGTTGCATCCATCACCCCATCAAAAAAAAGCTGCACTTTCTCAAAAGTGCAGCTTAAATGCGTGTCCAGAAGAATCTGTTTCTTATTTTTTCTTTACGATCTCTTTTGCATTTTTATAAATGGAATCCGCCGGAACACATCCACGTACCGGTGACAGCGGGTAAATATTGGAATTCCGTCCGATCACAGTACCGGGATTCAGCACAGAACCGCATCCGACTTCAACATGATCCCCGAGCATCGCTCCGAATTTCTTAAGACCGGTTTCGATCTTTTCATCCCCGTCTTTTACGACAACCAGCTTCTTGTCTGATTTTACGTTGGAACAGATCGATCCGGCACCCATGTGGGACTTATATCCCAGCACAGCATCTCCAACATAATTATAATGAGGAACCTGAACCTTGTTAAACAGCACTGCATTCTTAAGCTCTGTGGAATTTCCCACAACTGCGCCCTCACCAACGATAGCCTTGCCGCGGATAAATGCACAGTGGCGCACCTCGGCGTCTCTGCCAATGATAGCCGGTCCGGTGATACTTGCAGTCGGCGCAACTGTAGCGGATCTTGCGATCCATACATTTTCGCCCTTCTCCTCATATTCAGAAGGATCCAGTGTTTTTCCAAGCTTAATAATGAAATCTCCGATCTCCGGAAGAACCTCCCACGGATAGGTTTTTCCCTCAAAAAGCTCTGCTGCAATGGTCTCATTCAGATCCAGCATATTGCTGATAGTAAAATCTTTCATCATGATGATCTCTTTCCTCCCTGTCTGGAAGCTCGCTCCGGCTTCCTGTAGTTTACAGCGGCCACATCAAAAAACTGCCGCAGGTTATACTGATAATTGCTTGCCTCCACCTGCCGGGTACGTACCCGCACAAAATGCTCCAGCTTGTCCATATATTCCTGTTCCGTGATGCTGCCCTCTGCCACATAGGTGAGCCCCTTTTCCCAGCTTGCCGTAAGCTCCGGGTTCAGAAGCTGCCGGATAGAACAATTTACCACATCAAAGATCATTTCCCCAAGAAGCGTTGGAGTGATCACCTGGGTCTTTTTGTTCAGTGCCAGATATTTGATGTTAAAAAGCTTCTTCAGGATCTCGGCACGGGTAGCACTGGTGCCGATCCCGCTTCCCTTGATCTGGGCTCGAAGCTCCTCATCCTCGATCAGCTGTCCTGCATTTTCCATGGCAAGGATCATGGAACCGGAATTGTATCGTTTGGGCGGTGAAGTCTCACCCTCCTTGATACTCAAACCGTTCACAGGAAGTATATCACCCTTTTTCAGCTTCTGCAACGCCTCCAGGAGCACAGTATCACAGGAAACCTCGTCTTCCTCTCCATTTCCGTTTTTCTCACTGTCTGAAGCCCTTTTCCGCGAAAAAGAATTGGTGGCGATCTTCAGATAGCCTTCTTCTTTGAGAACCTTAAAGGATGAAAAGAATGCCTCGCCGTCCAGCTTCGTCACAAGACTCACCTTCTGATAAACGGCCGGCGGATAAAAAATACACAAAAATCTCCGTACAATAGTCTCGTACACACGCTGCGCAGTAAGAGACACGCTTCCCAGCGCATTCAATCCCTGACCGGTAGGAATGATCGCATAATGGTCTGTGATCTGCTTGTCATTCACATATCTGGTCTTTGCAATGCTTTTCCAGGATTCCATCCCCAAAACCTCTGCCGCCGCAGCACCGGCCTGCTGATAATTTCGAAGACCGGATATATTCTTGTATATCTCCTTGGCCACTGCCGTGGAAAGAACTCTGGCATCCGTTCTCGGATAAGTCACCAGCTTCTTCTCATAAAGCTCCTGTACGATCCGGAGTGTCTCGTCCGGACTGATCTTAAACAGCTTTGAGCACACATTCTGAAGCTCCGCCAGGTTAAAAAGAAGCGGCGGATTTTTGTTTTCTTTTTTTCGTTCCACCTTTTCCACAATACAGGAAAGGGGCTGGTTCACCATCAGCTGATCGATCAGCATCTGTGCATGCTCTTTTTTCCTGAAGCCGTTTTCTTTATAAAGATACGGGGACTGGAAATACCGGCTGCCTTCCACAGCTCTCCATTCACCGTCAAAATTTTCGCCTGCAAGTCCAATGCTGCCAAGGACACGGTAAAACGGTGTCTTCACAAAGACACGGATCTCCCGTTCTCTCCGCACCACCATGCCAAGAACACAGGTCATCACACGCCCAACTGCAATGGCCTGATATTTGGAATGGAGATAATTGGTGACACTGCTTCCGTAGCGCAAGGTCAGAACTCTGGAAAAATTGATTCCCATAAGATAATCTTCCTTTGCGCGGAGATACGCAGATGCTGCCAGATTATCATACTCCGAGATATCCTTCGCTTCACGGATCCCTCTTAAGATCTCTTCCTCTGTCTGGGAATCGATCCACACACGTTTCTGGACTTTTCCCTTTACTCCTGCCATCTGGGCTACCAGACGGTAGATATATTCACCCTCACGTCCGGAGTCGGTACACACATAAATGGTATCCACATCCGGCCGGTTCAGCAGTCCTTTTACGATCTCGAACTGCTTTTTGACCCCGGGGATCACTTCATATTTGAATTCGCGCGGCAAAAAAGGCAGGGTATCAAAACTCCACCTTTTAAACTTGATATCATATTTTTCGGGATAGCTCATGGTAACCAGATGTCCTACACACCAGGTTACCACAGAATCATCAGATTCCAGATATCCGTCTTTTCTCTGACCGTTGATCTTCAAAGCCTTCGCAAATTCCTGTGCCACGCTGGGCTTCTCCGCTATGTATAAAGCCTTTGCCATACTATTTATCTGCACTCATCTTTCTAAGCGGCCATGCCAGAAGCACAGCTCCGCCAACTATATTTCCCAGTGTTACGATCACCATGCTTTTAAGCATAGCGCCGACAGACAATCCTGGCACCATACAGAATGCAACTGTAAAAATACCCATATTTGCAATACAATGCTCAAATCCGCTGACAACGAAACCTGAAATACAGATCACGATCATCAGGAACTTGCCTGACTCACTCTTCAGCTTAATGCCGCAGAGAACAGCAAGACAGACGAAGAAATTACAAAGTACCGCACGGAAAAACATCTGTCCTGCCGGAATACTCAGTTTTCCGTTTATAAATCCGGCAAAATAATCTGCTGTACCGGACGCTCCTGCACCTGCAAAGATCAGCGCCAGGATCAGGCATCCCACAAAATTGCCGATGTAACTGATTCCCCAGACCTTGCCTACGTCTTTCCATGATACGCTCTTGTCATACGCACCAAAAGCCATTACCAGATTGTTACCGGTAAACAGCTCTCCTCCTACCATTACGATCAGCAAGACCGCAATGGAGAACACGATGGCTCCAAGGAATTTCCCCCATTCCGGGAAAGTTTTGGAAAATACATTTCCAACAACGTTACTGTAGATCATCGCCACATCAATAAAAAATCCGGCCATGATCGCCCGCATAAAGTATTTTCCGAAATTGCTGTTCAGTAAGTTTATCTTACCCTTCGCAGCGGTTGACAGTTTCTCTACATCCTCCCTGTTCATAAATAGCACCTCCACATATTTTTAGCAAGCGTGGCACTTTGTTACTGCTTCTTTGTTCACAGTAACACGCTTTCCGGAAATCTGCTTGTTATATTGTAACACTTTACCAATTATTCCACAATAAAAATGCGAAAATTTTCAAAAATTTCCGCTTTGTTACATACAACAAACAATATCCGCTTTATACCAGAACACGGTAGATGCCATCCCAGGCCAGTTCCTTTTTTTTCAGGAAATCTTCTGTTTCCTCCTCTGATTGCTCCACGCATTTCCAGGCCAGTCCGCACTGGGCACTGATCTCTGAAGGGATCGGGATCAGTCTTCCCTGAAATTCAGATTCCCTGGCCGTTTTTTCCATTTTCATGGCAGCCGTGGTTGTGGAAAATGTCACAACTGTAGTAATTACTTTTCTGCGCATATCTCCTTTGTTCCTTCCACATACGCAAAAACAGGACACCGGAAAAACCGATATCCCGTTTCTGATGATTTTCTTTATTTCCTGTAAAGGATCCAGTTCTTATTTAGCCTGGATATATCCTTTCGCTTTCAGAGTTTCTGCACAGAGAACTGCTCCGCCTGCGGCACCTCTTACTGTGTTATGGGAAAGTCCGATGAACTTGTAATCATAAACAGTATCCTCACGAAGACGTCCTACAGATACTCCCATTCCATTCTCATAGTTTACATCCATCTGTACCTGCGGACGGTTGTCCTCCTCAAGATACTGGATGAACTGCTTCGGAGCGCTTGGAAGCTCAAGCTCCTGCGGAAGTCCCTTAAACTCAACCAGCTTCTGGATCAGCTGCTCTTTGGTAGGTTTCTTGCGGAATTTAACGAATACAGCTGCTGTATGTCCGTTGAGGACCGGAACACGTACACACTGACATGTGATGACAGGTGTGGTAGCCGGAACGATCACGCCGTCCTCGATCTTGCCCCAGAGTCTTAATGGCTCCTTCTCACTCTTCTCTTCCTCACCACCGATGTACGGAATGATGTTGTGCTCCATCTCCGGCCAGTCCTTGAAGGTTTTTCCTGCTCCGGAAATAGCCTGGTATGTAGTGGCAACTACTTCATACGGCTCGAACTCTTTCCATGCGGTAAGTACCGGAGCGTAGCTCTGGATAGAGCAGTTCGGTTTAACAGCTACAAAGCCGCGTTTTGTTCCGAGACGTTTCTTCTGGAATTCGATAACCTCGAAGTGCTCCGGATTGATTTCCGGAACTACCATCGGAACGTCCGGTGTCCAGCGGTGTGCGCTGTTGTTGGACACAACCGGTGTCTCTGTCTTTGCATATTCTTCCTCGATCGCCTTGATCTCATCCTTCGTCATATCAACTGCGGAAAATACAAAGTCAACAGTAGCTGCAACCTTCTCAACCTCGTGGATATCCATAACAACCAGCTTCTTTACTGCCTCCGGCATCGGAGTATCCATTTTCCATCTGCCGCCTACAGCCTCCTCGTAGGTCTTGCCTGCGCTTCTCGGGCTTGCCGCTACAGTAACCACCTCAAACCACGGGTGATTCTCCAGAAGAGAAATGAATCTCTGACCAACCATTCCAGTTGCACCTAAAATACCGACTTTAAGCTTTTCACTCATAATAAAACTCTCCTCATCTTGTGTCCCTCCATGGCACACATTTGTCTTTTCTGTAAATACTATACCAATTTTTCCTAAAATGCAAGCATTATCTTAATTTTTTTCAAGATATTCTTTATTCTGAGCGATCACCTGCTCCATCACGTCCGGTCCCGGCGCTCCCAGAGTCACACGTTTTTCCACGCAGGTCTTCATACTGATGGCTTCATAGATGTCCTCCTCAAACACAGGACTGATCTCTTTGTACTCGGAAAGCGGAAGCTCATCCAGAGAGATTCCCTTATCCAGACAGAGAAGGACCAGTCTTCCGACGATGCCGTGAGCATCACGGAACGGTACACCGTGGTTAACCAGATAGTCTGCTGCGTCTGTGGCGTTTGTAAAGCCTCTCTTTGCACTTGCCTCCATGTTGGCTTTGTTGAACTGCATAGTGGAAACCATGCCGGTAAACAGGGCGATACAGCCCTTTACGGTGTCGATGGCATCAAAGGTCAGCTCCTTGTCTTCCTGCATATCTTTGTTGTATGCAAGCGGGATTCCCTTCATGGTTGTGAGAATAGATGTCAGCGCTCCGTAAACACGGCCTGTTTTTCCACGGACAAGCTCTGCGATATCCGGATTCTTCTTCTGCGGCATGATACTGCTGCCTGTGCTGTATGCGTCATCGATCTCAACGAAACGGTACTCATTGGAATTCCACAGAATGATCTCCTCTGAAAAACGGCTCAAATGCATCATGATCGTAGAAAATGCACTGAGAAGCTCGATGACATAATCTCTGTCAGATACGGAATCCATACTGTTTCTGGTTGGTGCATCAAAGCCGAGAAGCTCTGCAGTATAGGCACGATCCAACGGATAAGTGGTTCCTGCCAGTGCTCCCGCTCCAAGCGGACAGGTATTCATTCTCTTACGGATATCAAAAAGTCTGTCACGGTCTCTGCGGAACATCTCAAAATATGCGCCTACATGGTGTGCCAGAGTTACCGGCTGTGCCTTCTGAAGGTGGGTAAATCCCGGCATGTAGGTGTGAACATTCTCTTCCATGATCTTCTGCAGGGCAAGAAGAAGGTCCTTCAGCTCCTTATCTGTCTCATCGATCTCGTCGCGGACATAAAGCTTCATATCCAGAGCTACCTGGTCATTACGGCTTCTTCCTGTGTGAAGCTTCTTTCCGGCATCTCCGATACGGTCGATCAGGTTTGCCTCCACGAAGCTGTGGATATCCTCATACTCCGCTGTGATCTCCAGCTTGCCTGCTTCCACGTCTGCAAGGATACCGTCCAGTCCTTCTGTGATCTGATCCTTTTCTTCCTCTGTCAGGATCCCCTGTTTTGCAAGCATGGCAACATGTGCCTTGCTTCCACGGATATCCTGTCTGTAAAATTTTTGATCAAAGGAAATGGATGCGTTAAAATTGTAAACCAGCTTGTCCGTTTCTTTTGTAAAACGGCCTCCCCATAACTGTGCCATATTGATTCTTCCTCACTTTTCTTTTTTGCGGCAGAACTGTCTTCTCCGGACATACACGAGCTCCGTCTCCCGGACGTCTGCACTTTTCTGTGTTAGTGTAACATATTTTTATAAAAATGCAAAGTTTTTCATAATTATACGTTTGCTGTCTTCAGCCGTTGTTACTGTTCACTCGGTTCTCAGTAACCAGCCGTTCTCTGTCCATGGCTTCTTTCTTTGAAAATACACAGCCGCAGTAATTCTGCCGGTACAGAGCATGCTCATGAGACAGCTCAATAGAACGCTTGTAGCCATTCTTTTTCTTAAAATCTGAAGTCAGATGTGGCACTTTATAGATTTCTGCCAGCTCCTCGCCGATCTCATTAATCTTCTGTGCATTTTTCAGCGGACTGATACTTAAGGTTGTGGTGAAATAATCATATCCGCCCTCCTTCGCCAGCTTTGCCGCCTCTTCCATCCGCAGGCGGTAACACCGAAAGCACCTCTCTCCTCCTTCCGGAACATCTTCCAGGCCTTTTGCCATCTCATAAAATTCCTTTGGGTCATACCGTCCCTCCATAAAAGTTACCGGATGGACAAATTCCATCTCCCCGATCAGGCGGCGGATCTCAGCCACACGGTGTGAATATTCCTCCACCGGTGCGATATTGGGATTATAAAAAAATATCGTGATCTCAAAATACTGCGACAGATATTCCATCACATAGCTGCTGCATGGCGCACAGCAGGCATGCAGAAAAAGTCTGGGGGTTTTCCCTTCTTTCTGGTTTCTTTCAATCAGTTTATCCAGTTCTTTCTGGTAGTTTCTCTTGTTCAATGTTTGTAATTCCTTTCTCTATGACTGTTTTCAGGCAGACATCAAAGTATGCATCTCTGCCATTGGCCTTCTCCTGTTTCAGACATATGATAATATTATACCATTATCTACGAAAAGGAGGCAACATCCATGAATCCTGTCCTGAAAGTGCGGGACGTGTGTCTCTCCTATCACACATTATCCGGTGAGACACCCGCCCTTTCTCATATATCCTTTGACCTGATGCCCGGTGAATTCCTGTCCATTGTAGGGCCTTCCGGATGCGGAAAATCCACTCTTCTGAATCTCATTGCCGGCCTGCTCACTCCGGAGCACGGTTCCATTACTCTGGGAAACCGTCCGGTATCCTCCGGCAGTGCCGCTGTAGGATATATGCTCCAGAAGGATCATCTTCTGGAATGGCGGAGCATCTACAAAAACATCCTTCTCGGCCTGGAGATCCGGAAAGAGCTCACACCTGAAAAGCTGGCACATGCAGAAGCCCTTCTTCAGACCTACGGTCTGGACCGTTTCCGTGATGCCCGCCCTTCCCAGCTTTCCGGCGGTATGCGCCAACGTGCCGCTCTGATCCGGACCCTGGTGCTGGAACCGGAGCTCCTTCTTCTGGACGAACCATTTTCCGCTCTGGATTACCAGACCCGCTTAAATGTCAGTGATGATATAGGAAAAATCCTCAAAAGCTCCGGCAAGCCTGCGATCCTGGTCACTCATGACATCTCCGAAGCCATCAGTATGGCCGACCGGGTACTGATCCTTTCTGCACGTCCTGCCACTGTACGAAAGATCATTGATATCGATCTGGATATCAGCGACCGCACTCCCCTCTCCTCCAGAAATGCTCCGGATTTTAAGAAATATTTTAACATCATATGGAAGGAGCTCAATGAAAATGCCTGAAATTTCCAGACAGCAGAAACAATATCTTGCACGGCAGAAAAAAGAAAAACACATTATCCTGGCTGCACGGACACTTCTTTTTGTTCTGTTTATGGGACTTTGGGAAATATCCTCTGATCTTGGATGGATCGATTCCTTTATCTTCAGCAGTCCTTCCCTGATCGCAAAGACCTTTCTTTCCATGTGCAGGGATCAGTCCCTGTTTGCACATATTGCCGTGACACTGGCAGAAACTCTTGTCAGTTTCTTTTTTGTTGTGATCCTGGGTGTAGGAACCGCAGTACTTCTCTGGTGCTCCCGACGGATCGCACGGATCCTGGAGCCATGTCTGGTGGTACTGAACAGTCTCCCGAAATCTGCTCTGGCCCCTCTTCTGATCGTATGGCTTGGTGCCAACGAACGTACCATTGTGGTCGCCGGCATGTCTGTAGCCATCTTCGGCTCCGTTATCAATCTGTACTCCGGTTTCTGCCAGGCAGATCCGGAAAAGCTGAAGCTGATCGAAACTCTGGGGGGACACAAAAAGGAAAAGCTTCTGAAGATCGTCCTGCCCTCCTCCGTTCCTCTTATCCTGAGTGTGATGAAGGTCAACATCGGGCTTTGCCTGGTAGGCGTGATCATCGGAGAATTTATCGGTGCCCGAAAAGGCCTGGGATACCTGATCATTTACGGAAGCCAGACATTCAGACTTACATGGGTCCTGATGGCCATTGTGATCCTCTGCATCATTGCCATGCTGCTGTATTTTGCACTTTATCTTATTGAAAAACAGGTCCGGAAGCATTAGCTGTAAAAAGGGGGGCTGTCGCATTAGCAAATATTTTTGCTGGGCGGCAGCCCCGTTTTATGCCAAAATGGCATCGAAATTGATTACC
>NZ_RCXU01000037.1:0-26984 GCF_004167315.1 Blautia sp. aa_0143 | reverse complement strand
ACGAAGGGGCAGTTCACTGAAATGTCAAAACTGCTTTTTCGTTTACCCCATCATCGATTCTAACCTAAAGAATTTGTCTTACAACAATTTATATATGCATAAAAAGCAATATATTTATGAAAACACCCTAAATCCAAAATCTACTCAATTCATTTTTCCTTACATAAAATGTTCTCGTATATTTCACTTCCTCACCAAGTGTTTCCCCTATCAAAACTTCAAAATCATTGATATCAAATTCTGGAAAGAATGTATCTCCATCTTCAATATTTAAATCTACTTCTGTGATATACATTTTATCTACTATTTGCAAAGCTTCCTTAAATAGTCCATATCCACCAGATATGTATACATCTCGTCCTTTAGCCAATAATAATGCATCTTCTAATGATTTAACTGAAACTAAATTATCTCCTTGATACTCTGTTGTGGTGGAAACAACAATATTCATTCTATTAGGCAACGGATGACCGATTTCTTCATAAGACTTTCGCCCCATAATAACCACATTACCCGTTGTTAACTCTCTAAATTGCTTTTGTTCTCCCTTTATTTTCCATGGTATATTACCATTCTTGCCTATAACATTATTCTTTGACCTCGCAACAATCAAACCTATCATCTATTTCATCCTCCATAATATGATGTCGTACCTGTGATTCCATCAAGTGCACCACATCTTAACAAACTCAAAATTATCTCGAACTAACCAGCTCGACAAATTCAAGTTTGCCGAAATATATTTCTAACTTTCCCTATTTTACAGGCTTTCCAGCCTGTGCATTAGCGAAACGATATGTATTTTCCCTTATTTTTGCCCTTATGAGATAATCGTAAGGGAAATAAGGGAAAGTTTTATTTAGTCATTGCCTGCCACTTTATCAAGTAACCTTGCAGATTCCCGCTTGGCTTTTCTTGTAGAGTGTGCATAGACATTCATGGTGGAACTGACATCTGAGTGCCCTAACAGTTCCTGCACATCCTTTGGTGCTGCTCCATTTGCCAGAAGGTTGCTTGTGTAGGTGTGTCGCAACTGGTGAAAATGAAATCCTTCAAATCCATCCAGTTTCTGAGCAATCTTCCTGCAAACAATTCCTAACGTGCTTGGCAGTTCCAAACTTCCATCCGGTCTTAAGCAGACAAAGGATATTTCCTTATAATCTTCTGGAACATTCTCTGTTCCGTCCAGATGATAGAACTCATAGTAAACTCTGTTTTTGTCTTTTACTTCTCTGTAGTAGTTTTTATGGTAAAGTTCTCCGTACTGCATTCGGTTTTTAAGTTGTTCCTTTCGGGCATTGCGAAGAATCTCTGCCAGTGTATCTCCAAAATCAACAATCCTTACCTTTTTTCGTTTGGTTGGTCCGATGATATTCTTGTGCCTTGAACCATCATATCGGATACTGCGTCTGATTGTAAGGCACTGTTCTTCAAGATTCACATCCTGCCATGCCAGACCACAGGCTTCACCGATACGAAGTCCTGCATAATAAGCTATCTGGATTGGAAGTATTGCCGGTGGATTGTAATTCTGTAGAAATTCAATCAGTCTTTCATAATCCTCTCGTGGAATTGGCTGTATATCGCCATCCATGTCATCATCGGAAAACAGGTCAACCTCATCCGTCTGGTATTTCAGCTTAATATACTGCATCGGATTGAAAGTGATATATTGCTTTGGTGATACTGCAAATCGGAATGACTGCTGTAATACTGCCGAGAAAGAACGAATGTAATCTTTGCTATAACCTTTTCTTTCTGAACCATCTGGATAAGTGCCACCAAAGGAAAGCAGATCGAAGAAGGCTTGTAAATGCTCAGATGTTACATTTTTCAACTTTCTCTCTGAAATTGGATGCTTCTTGATGTTGGTAATGGCACCGAGGTAATTCTGGACTGTCCCATTACTGAGCGTACCGGTCTTTAATTCTTCCTCTGCCCATATATCAAGTAATTCTCCAATTGTAATATTTTCCGACTTTGCAATGAATTTCTTGCTTTCGTAATCGTCCATTGCCTGACGGAGCAGTTTTTCCGTTTCACTTTTACTTTCTGTTCCAGCGTATTCTTTCTGAACCAGATTGCCGCTTGCATCTTCTACATAGAAGCGGTAGTACCATTTCTTTCCTTTTTTTCTTACAGATCCTTTTGCCATAATCGTGTGTCTCCTTTCGATATCAGACAATCGGAACTGATGAAATGCTTCTTGCGTGTAAGTATATCATAACTCCGGTTGTCGTTCTATACCGAATCGGAATCCTCATACAAAACTTCTGATAAAAGATTTTCAAGCCTTTGTTCTGCCATTTCCGGTTTCTTGGAATAAAGCCTTACGATATCTGCCATGTCGTTAAAGGCATTAACAGTGTGGGTGATCTCCCGGAGAAACATAATCTCGTTATATTCATCATTCGATTCAAACCCCATTACTTTTGCAATATCAGCTTCATTCGTGTTGCCCTTGTAATTCTTGCAGGCAAACTGGAATGATTCCAGAAACAGGTTATATTGCTTTAACATCAACAGCAGTAAATCTTTGGAAAAAGCATCTTCCTTTTTACTAAGGTCGAGAGGTAACTGTTTGAGAATATCGCCCATTGCATCACGAATCTGTAATTCTTTCTTATCCGTAATATCGGTTTCGTATTCATCGGTTTCCCCCTTGAGCCATTCAATAGATACATGAAGTGCTTCCGAAAGACCTTCCAGCACCATCTTTTTGGTATTGTCAATCGAACCATTCTCATAACGCAGGATTGTGGAAGCGGTAACTCCCATCTTCTCTGCAACATAAGGCTGTGTCAGATTTAATTCCAGACGACGCTGTTTTGCCCTGCTACCTATCAGCTTGCGTAGTTCTTTATCTTTCATGCTGATTGCCTCCTTTTTCGGTATGTATGAATTATAGCATGTACCTTACATAATTGCAATATGCAATCTAATAATTAATTTTAAAATTTCATAACGCTTGACAACGCAATATAAAACCGCTATACTAACAGCACAACAAAAATTGCATAATGCAATTTAATAGGAGGTGACAAGATGACGGAAAGAAAGATTGCATTATCCATCGAGGAAGCAGCCGACTATACAGGAATTGGCAGAAATACTTTGAGAAAGCTGGTTGAATGGAAGAAGCTTCCGGTATTAAAAGTCGGAAGAAAAGTCCTTATTAAAACTGACATTCTGGAAAAGTTCATGGAAGCCAACGAGGGGCGAGATCTGAGGGATAAAGGAAATGTAAAAGCTGTCACAAGAAATGTGGCAACTTAAAAAGGCGGCTTCCTACGAAACCGCCAAAGGTTCTATCAGACCGAAGCCATGATATACCTACACGCAAGAGGATTATACCATGTGCTTCTCCTGATATGCAACCGGGAACTGTTGTTTATCGGAAAAAGAAAGGATGAAGACGATATGGCGAAATCAACAAAGACTTATGAAGAAAGAATACGTGCATTAGAGAAAAAGGAACAGGAAAGCATTGAAGCTACAAAAAAGCTCATAGCACAGCGGAAGGAACTGGAAAAGAGAAAGAAAGCGGAAGAAAGTAAAAAACGAACCCACAGGCTTTGTCAGATTGGAGGAGCGGTGGAATCAGTTCTTGGCTGTCCGATTGAGGAGGAAGATTTACCAAAGTTGATAGGCTTCTTAAAAAGGCAGGAAACAAACGGGAAGTTTTTCTCAAAAGCGATGCAGAAAGAATTAGTTACAGACATGGAGGAAGTGTAATGGCGGAGGGAGTGGTTTTTCCATTCCCTTCATTGCCTTTGAATGAAGGGCGCACTTATGGACAACCAGAGGTCGTCCTTATAAGTTTGCCACAAGTGGCAACCGGTCTGCGCTTACGCTTGCCGGGCTCGTTCCGTCGGCGGGGCTTTCAGCCAGACCTGCTCATGCCGCAGGGGGCACTCTTGCGCAGAGGGCGTTCCGACAGCTTCACTTCTGCCAAACCAGAAGAAGATGCTGTCGGGAATCAATGCCGGATACGGCAGAAAGGGGGAATCGTATCATGGCGATATTTCACTTTACAGTAAAGATTGTCGGGCGCAGTAAAGGAAAATCTGTCATATCCGCATCGGCATATCTTAATGGAGATGTGATGAAGAATGAGGAAACAGGCAGAATCAGTTACTATACTTCCAAAAAGGAAGTCGTCTACACCAGTCTGATGATGTGCGAAAATGCACCTCCTGAATGGCTGCATGTACCGGAAGAAAATATAAAAAGGTTTCAACAGTCTATCCGTTATAAAAGAGCGGATGATAAAGATGCCGCACTGGAAAAGTTTAAAATCACATTTCAGAAACAGCGTCTATGGAATGAGGTATTGAAGATAGAAAAAAATGCAGATGCACAGCTTGGACGCTCATTTGAATTTTCCCTGCCGAAAGAATGGAGCAGACAGGAACAGATTGATTATACAACCGAATATATTCAAAAGACTTTCGTGGATAAGGGAATGTGTGTCGACTGGAGCATACACGATAAGGGCGATGGAAACCCACATGTGCATTTACTTGTAACCATGCGACCATTCAATCTGGATCATTCATGGGGCAGCAAAGAAGTCAAGGACTGGGATTTTGTCAGAGATACTGACGGAAATATCGTGGTTGATGAATCCCACCCGGACTGGTGGCAGGATAAGAAAAATCCTGACCGGCATGGAATCCGCATTCCGGTACTTGATGAAAACGGAGTACAGAAAGTCGGGGCAAGAAACCGAAAACAATGGAAACGGGTTCTGACCGATGCTACCGGCTGGAATAATCCAAAGAATTGTGAGTTATGGCGAAGCGAATGGGCTGGGATGTGTAACCGGCATTTATCCATAGACAATCAGATTGACCACCGCTCTTATGAAAGACAGGGCAAATTAAAAATCCCTACGATTCATGAGGGTGCGGATGCAAGAAAGATTGAGGAAAAATATCTCACCGGACAGATATGGAATGGTTCATGGAAGGTAGCGGAAAACCAGATGATTAAAAAACAAAATGCACTACTGCAAAAGGTAATCACAACCTTTGGTAAGGTATCCGGTGCATTGTCAATATGGAAGGAGTGGTTGAATGACATTAGAAGAAAGCAAAGAAGTAATTCCCATGATGGAAGCAATGATTACACAGATAGAGGAACAGCAGAATATCATGGCACAGATGCTTCAGGAAATACAGGAAAAGGACGAGAAGCTGATGTGCTTTCAGAAGCAGGAAGAACGATTGCAGCAATTAGAGAGCGAATTATCAGAACTGCTTCAAATCTTGCCGGATACAGAAGAACTGTTGATACTTCTGGAAGAAAAGACAGACCAGATACAGAAGCTTACAGACGAAAATCAGCAATGGCAGGAATTGGCACAGAAATTAAACAGCGAGAACCGGCTATTGCAGAAACAGAACAGCGAATTACTGAACTTGAACAGCAATTAGAGAAAGGAAGGTCGATTGATGAACGAATTAAGAAACTCAAAGAGCGACGATCAACTGGAAGAGTTGCTTCTGCTGACAGAGCAGATGCAGGAAGAACTCGACCAGAAAGACCGAACTATCAGGAAACTGAAAATGCAGCTCGACGAATCGCTGACCTTGAACGAGAGGTTAAACAGCGAGAACAGAGCAGGGAACATTCAAGCCTTAAAGAACGACTTGAGGAAAACAAAAGAATTGTTGCAGAGAGAGAAAGAAAAAACGCACGCTGCCGAAATCATGACAGAGGAATGTCAAGATAAGCTAAGGCAGGCAGAACAGGAACGGGACTATGCACTCTCTCATCAGAAAAAAGTAGAGATACCGGTTGAAAAGCCAGTACTCTATCAAAAGTGTGGGAACTGTAACCTGACAGCTTATCTGAAAGCCAAGGAAAAGTATGATACGCAGAGAGAAAAACTGGCAGGCAGATATAAAACAAAAACAGCCATGTATGAAGCATTGATGTTTCTGCTGATATGGTATTCCGTATCAACTACTCTTTTTCAGATGATACGGTCAAAAATATTTATTTCTGATTGCGTGGTATTCTTTGATACAATCGCCACTTTTATACAGACCATTGCAGGGTGGATTATACTGACAGGAAAGAACATGGCACAGATTAGTAATGGAATATCCAATCCTGTCGTTGCCGGAATTGTATATTGGCTGATAAGAATACTGATCTGCGGTGGATGTTTGGTGGGTGCTGGAATACTTGTAGCATTTATAGAGATAAAGATTGCCGGGCTATATAAGAAATACTGCTGGGATATGATTACAATACTGGTAACACTTATAAGCATGGCAATAGCAATCTATTTTGGAGATTGGATAAAGACAGTATTGCCGATCAATCTGCTATTTTTCTTATTATTCGTGCAACTGGTATATGTTGGAATCAGGTGGTATGTAAAAGGCTGGCGGGAAACAAGGGGATATTATTAAAAATCCGATTGTAAACACACAATTTTATATATGTGCTTAATCACACCTCTTTGTATTTTAATAAAATCCTACAAAAGCTTTGAAAACAAAGGATTCATTGTAATGTGTTCGCTTTATCCCTTTATATGATTTCACACTATGTTCCCCTTGCCCTGACTGTTCATAATGGTAAAAGCAAGGGCTGGAAAAACGCATAACGCAATACAACAAAGTGTAGCAATTGGGATATTATGAACGAAGAAATCATCTTTTCATAAGCAGTCAATAAGGCTGAAGGAATTAATCTCTGCCGCCTTATTGACTTTCAGGTGGGCTTCAATTATAATTAAATCAGCTGATTTAAAACAAGCGATTTAGTAAAAGGAGAGATAAAGTATGCCACCAAAAGCCAAATTTACAAAAGCAGAAATTATTGAAGCCGCATTAAATATTGTCAGGGCAGACGGATATGAGGCTTTGACTTCAAGAGCGTTAGGAACATATCTCGGTAGTTCGGCAAGACCCATTTTTACTGTATTTAAAAATATGGAGGAGGTTCAGCAGGATATGATTAAATCTGCTAAAGCTCTGTATAAAGAATATGTCAATAAAGGACTAACAACAGAGCCCCCGTTTAAAGGGGTGGGTACACAATATATTCTCTTCGCTGTTAATGAGCCTAAGCTTTTTCAACTCCTCTTTATGACGGAGCAAAAACAAATTCCTGACTTATCTGGTGTACTTCCGCTGATAGATGAAAGTTATGAGCAAATTCTATTGTCAATTCAAGATGATTACAAAATTTGCAAGGCAGCTGGGAAAAAACTGTATCATCATCTTTGGATATATACACACGGAATTGCAACGCTTTGTGCCACAAAAATGTGCCGATTTACAGACGAAGAAATCAGTACAATGATTACTGAGGTATGTATGAGTATTTTGAAAAAGCTGAAGGAAGGAGAAAATAATGATTAAAGCGAGAAATATAATAAAATCCTACCAAAACGGAGAAAGCCGATTCCAAGTATTAAAGGACATCAGTCTTGATATTGAGGATAATGATTTTGTGGTTATTCTCGGCGCATCTGGTTCTGGCAAGTCAACCTTTTTGAATGTAATTTCAGGTCTTGAACGCCCTGACAGCGGTAAAGTGTTTTATGACGGAAAGGATATTACAGCACTTTCTGATAATGAATTAACTTCATTTCGTAAGGAAAATGTCGGATTTATTTTTCAGCAGTATTATTTGCTACCCAATATGAGCGTTGATAAAAATGTAAAAATGGGTGCTGATTTAGCAAATAATAAAGATTATAAAAACGTCATTAGAGCGGTTGGACTCGGAGAAAAACTACATAAATATCCCAGCGAACTTTCGGGTGGCGAACAGCAAAGAGTATCTATTGCAAGAGCTTTGGCAAAAAGACCGAGAGTATTATTTCTTGACGAACCGACAGGAGCATTAGACGAACAAACAGGACGACAGGTTCTTGATTATATATGTAAACTTCAAAAGGAATATGGTTTTACGATTGTAATGGTAACGCACAATTTGAATATTGCGGAAATGGCAAACACAGTTATAAAAATGAATAGCGGAAAAATATCTGAAATTTACACAAATGAAGCACAAAAGACTGCTTATGAGATAGGGTGGTGATGGTATGCTCGTTGGAATAAAAAATGTTTCAAAACTCATCGGTATTTCCATTATAGCCTGTTGTGCTGTTCTTGTTTGTACAATGTTTCTGAACTTTTATTTTGATATTCGATTAATTGAGAGTGAAATTACATCTGAATTATCAATGTTTTTTTATAATGCTCAGGTTTCTACCGCAAAAGTCGTTTGCCTTGTAAGTGGCGGATGCTTGCTTTTAACTGCGATTGTTATGTTGTTGTTTTATATTAAGCATTATATTGACACGCATAAGAAGGAACTTGGGATATTAAAGGCGTTGGGATATTCAAATATCAAAATTGCAAAAAGCTTTTGGGTATTCGGAATTAGTATATTTATTGGAACTGTAACCGGATATGCAGGAGCATTTCTTATAATGCCGTGGTTTTACGCTCTACAAAATGAAGATAAAATGCTTCCTGAGATAACTATCAATTTTCATCCAAGCATTTTATTTTATTTTGTGGTATTGCCAACTGTGTGTTTTTCGGCACTTTCAGTTTATTATGCCTGGTACAAATTCAAAAAACCTGTGTTGCTGCTTTTGAAAGATAATATGCAAACTGCTTCTAAAACACCAAATCATAGAATCGAAAAAAGCAGTGAATTGTCGTTTGTAGAGTATTTGAAAAGGAATACCTTGAAATCTAAAAAGGCACTTGTATTCTTCATTATTTTTGCTTCGTTTTGCTTTTCAGCTATGACACAAATGTCGTTTAGTATGAAAGATTTATCAAGTGAAATGATGGGTGTGATGATGTTGGTCATCGGACTTGTATTAGCGTTTACAACTCTGTTTCTTGCTATAACTACAGTAATAAACGGAAATACAAAAACTATTGCTATGATGAGAGTATTCGGCTATTCACAGAAAGAATGTTGCAGGGCAATTTTAGGAGGATACAGACCGCTGTCCTATATTGGTTTTATAATCGGAACAGTATATCAGTATGGATTGCTTCGGCTTATGGTGGATATTGTATTTAAGGATGTCGAGGGTGTACCTACGTATAAATTTGACTTTCCTACTATGCTTATTTCTCTTGCTTGTTTTATCACGATTTATGAAATTATGATGTATATATATTCTGAAAAAATTAAGAAGATTTCTATCAAGGAAATTATGATTGAGTAACAGGGGAAAATACATACAAACAATATGGATACAGTGCCCTGTCTGGTGAAAAAAACTGAACAATGATACTGGAAAATACCAAATTTAAAAGTTTCATCTGCATTGTCAGAAGTGAAAAAATATAGAATAATAGGGACAAATAAATCTAAAAGGGTTATTTGTCCCTTATTTATCTTTGAATTAAATTTCTAAGGAATCTTCCGCATCTACCCACATTTGCATCGTTCCATCAAGATACAATCTTGCATATTCAAGTGGTTCATCAATAGCAAGTGCATTTAATGCACAATCTGATCCAGGTGTTGTTTTTAAATTCTTTTCTGCTTCCCAGCAGTCAATGCGGAGCATATAGCCAGCACTGGTATATACATCAATGCTGTTTCTGTGTGGATTGTATTCTGCAAATATCGTTCTCATCGTATCAAATCTCCTTATCGTTCAATCAATCATTTGTTAAAAAAATAGAAGCATTTCAATCAGTTCACCATGTCGTTTTAATTTTGTGTTATACTGTTTTATAGGATTTTCTTGCCCTTGTATTTGCCCTTATCAGAGTTCGTAAACACTGGTGGGACAATATAATACAAGGGAAACAATAAGGGAAAGCTCACCTGCGATAAACTTAGTGTTTTCAAGGGCTTGAGAGATATTTGATAATAAAATATAACAATTATTAAATTCCTTGGAATACATGAAATCTCAATTCAAGTTGAACAAAATCGCTGCGCGATGGCCTGCCAAGGCTATGGCGCAGTTTTTCTTTACACTTTAATAAAAAGCAGTGGAAACCAAGTCCTACAAGTAGTATTGTTAAGTCACCACAACCAACAATCAAACAGGATCGACATCCCCACTGCCTATGATAAGAATACCATTGAGCTGCCTTTCTGGCAAGCAGTTTTATTATGCTAATGCTCCTCCATGTAAGCAGTGTTTATACATTTACGATTTACTTTACATGGAGGATTTTATTATGTACGAAGAAATTTTTAATCAGATTAGATCTGCTGCGAATAAACGGAATCTCAAGGATTCCACAATTCATGCATACTGTACCAGTGTTGCTCATTTTTTGAACCACACAGCCAAGGATATAGATGCATTAACAACTGACGATGTTGATACATTCCTAACTGAAAAGAAACTTTCCGGGATTTCACCAGAAACATACAATCACTACCATTCAGGAATCCGCTTCTTTTACAAAAAAGTATTGAAGATGAATTGGGATGATGATGACATACCTCGTATGAAAAGGGACAGAAAGTTACCAGCGGTGCTTACAAAAGCAGAAATATCAGCTATTCTTGATGCTACACCAAATCTGAAGCATAAAGCTATGATCGCTACTATGTATTCAGGTGGACTTCGTGTTTCAGAAGTCACACACCTTCATTATGATGATATTTCACGCACGAACAAAACCATACACATCCGCGATGGAAAAAGCCGATCTGACCGTTATACTTTGCTTGCAGACCGGACGCTTGAAATATTGACAGAATACTGGTTTCAATGTGGCAGGCCAAGAGGGATTCTGTTCCCAAGTTCATGGACAGGGGATTATCTTACAAAAGATAGTGTCATTCAATTTTTTCGTGAAAGCGCCGAAAGAGCAGGCATTCAAAAACACGTCTCCACACATTGTTTGCGTCATAGTTTTGCAAGTCATCTGTTTGAGTCAGGCTGCGATATAAAATATATTCAGGCTCTTTTGGGACATCGTGATCCAAAATCAACAGAGATTTATCTGCATGTAAGCAATAAAACTCTGCTTGGTATTAAAAGCCCATTTGATGAGATGGGTGGTGAATGATTATGGATAAATCATGTACGATACAGGATGTATTTGAACGGTTCTATCCTTCCTATGAAAAGAGGAGTAACCCTCCTGCTCATCACAGAAAAACGGCTTATCACATCAGAAACTGTAAAACAGGAGTTTTTGGTGTAAACATCAGTGTTTGTGAGGACTGCGGATGTATCAGTGTTCACAACAACTCCTGCAGAAGCAGATGCTGTCCCATGTGCCAGGAGTTTCCGAAAGAGAAATGGATTGATGCACAAAAAGAGAACGTATTGGATGCACCCTATTATCATGTAGTATTCACAGTTCCTGAGGAATTGAATTCCATTATTTACAGCAACCAGAAGCTGTTATATGATGCACTGTATCATGCTGCTTCAGCCACATTGAAGGAATTGTCAAAAGATGCAAAGTATCTGGGAGCTGATATAGGGTATATCTGCATTCTTCATACCTGGGGCTCTGCAATGAATTATCATCCTCATATTCATACCATTGTTCTTGGAGGTGGGCTTGATGATGAAAATAAATGGAAAGACACAGGTGGAAATTTTTTTCTCCCATATGGTGTCATCTCAAAAGTGTTCCGTGGAAAATATCTGGATGAGTTAAAAAGCCTGTGGAATGATTCTAAGCTTAAATTTCATGGTACAGCAGAGAAATATCAGAACAGCTATCGTTTTAAAGAACTTCTTGATAAGTGTTATGAAAAGAACTGGGTCACTTACTGTAAAGAAACTTTCAATGGTGCACAGTCGGTTATCAATTATCTTGGAAAATATACCCACAGGATAGCAATCAGTAATCATCGAATCAAATCCATGACGGATACGACAGTTACATATGCAGTAAAAGACTATAAAAACGAAGGCCACTGGAAAGAGAAAACAATTTCAGGAGAAGAATTCATCCGTCGATTCATGATGCATGTTCCACCCAAACGATTTGTCAGAATCCGGCACTATGGTCTGCTATCATGTAGAAACAAGAGAAAAAAGATAACTCTCTGCAGAAACCTGCTTGGATGCAAGAAATACATTTCTACATTAAAAAATCTAAATGCAGTAGAAATGATAAAGGTTTTGTATCACATTGATGTATGCAAATGTTCTTCTTGCGGAGGGAATATGGTATCACCCCGCAAAGATAAATACAGTTCTTCTTTTCATGCACATATGAGATGTTAAAATCTACAATTGCATAGAATAAATGGCTTCCGCATAGGAGGTTTGTTTGTCATGCCTGAAATTGATTTCTTGAATAAAAAAACTTTTACCAAAACACCCAGTATGATAAACTTAAGGAAAAGAGCAACGATTGAATCCCCATAGCTATCGGCTAAAGGGACGCGACTTTGTTCACCAAGGTAAAATCGAAATTGATGTAAACGAAAGGGCAGTTTTTATCAGAACTCAAGGCTGCTTTTTCGTTTACACCAACTCCGATTGTTTCCTTAACAGTTGAACAAAATCGCTGCGCGATGGCCTGCCAAGGCTATGGCGCAGTTTTTCTTTACACTTTAATAAAAAGCAGTGGAAACCAAGTCCTACAAGTAGTATTGTTAAGTCACCACAACCAACAATCAAACAGGATCGACATCCCCACTGCCTATGATAAGAATACCATTGAGCTGCCTTTCTGGCAAGCAGTTTTATTATGCTAATGCTCCTCCATGTAAGCAGTGTTTATACATTTACGATTTACTTTACATGGAGGATTTTATTATGTACGAAGAAATTTTTAATCAGATTAGATCTGCTGCGAATAAACGGAATCTCAAGGATTCCACAATTCATGCATACTGTACCAGTGTTGCTCATTTTTTGAACCACACAGCCAAGGATATAGATGCATTAACAACTGACGATGTTGATACATTCCTAACTGAAAAGAAACTTTCCGGGATTTCACCAGAAACATACAATCACTACCATTCAGGAATCCGCTTCTTTTACAAAAAAGTATTGAAGATGAATTGGGATGATGATGACATACCTCGTATGAAAAGGGACAGAAAGTTACCAGCGGTGCTTACAAAAGCAGAAATATCAGCTATTCTTGATGCTACACCAAATCTGAAGCATAAAGCTATGATCGCTACTATGTATTCAGGTGGACTTCGTGTTTCAGAAGTCACACACCTTCATTATGATGATATTTCACGCACGAACAAAACCATACACATCCGCGATGGAAAAAGCCGATCTGACCGTTATACTTTGCTTGCAGACCGGACGCTTGAAATATTGACAGAATACTGGTTTCAATGTGGCAGGCCAAGAGGGATTCTGTTCCCAAGTTCATGGACAGGGGATTATCTTACAAAAGATAGTGTCATTCAATTTTTTCGTGAAAGCGCCGAAAGAGCAGGCATTCAAAAACACGTCTCCACACATTGTTTGCGTCATAGTTTTGCAAGTCATCTGTTTGAGTCAGGCTGCGATATAAAATATATTCAGGCTCTTTTGGGACATCGTGATCCAAAATCAACAGAGATTTATCTGCATGTAAGCAATAAAACTCTGCTTGGTATTAAAAGCCCATTTGATGAGATGGGTGGTGAATGATTATGGATAAATCATGTACGATACAGGATGTATTTGAACGGTTCTATCCTTCCTATGAAAAGAGGAGTAACCCTCCTGCTCATCACAGAAAAACGGCTTATCACATCAGAAACTGTAAAACAGGAGTTTTTGGTGTAAACATCAGTGTTTGTGAGGACTGCGGATGTATCAGTGTTCACAACAACTCCTGCAGAAGCAGATGCTGTCCCATGTGCCAGGAGTTTCCGAAAGAGAAATGGATTGATGCACAAAAAGAGAACGTATTGGATGCACCCTATTATCATGTAGTATTCACAGTTCCTGAGGAATTGAATTCCATTATTTACAGCAACCAGAAGCTGTTATATGATGCACTGTATCATGCTGCTTCAGCCACATTGAAGGAATTGTCAAAAGATGCAAAGTATCTGGGAGCTGATATAGGGTATATCTGCATTCTTCATACCTGGGGCTCTGCAATGAATTATCATCCTCATATTCATACCATTGTTCTTGGAGGTGGGCTTGATGATGAAAATAAATGGAAAGACACAGGTGGAAATTTTTTTCTCCCATATGGTGTCATCTCAAAAGTGTTCCGTGGAAAATATCTGGATGAGTTAAAAAGCCTGTGGAATGATTCTAAGCTTAAATTTCATGGTACAGCAGAGAAATATCAGAACAGCTATCGTTTTAAAGAACTTCTTGATAAGTGTTATGAAAAGAACTGGGTCACTTACTGTAAAGAAACTTTCAATGGTGCACAGTCGGTTATCAATTATCTTGGAAAATATACCCACAGGATAGCAATCAGTAATCATCGAATCAAATCCATGACGGATACGACAGTTACATATGCAGTAAAAGACTATAAAAACGAAGGCCACTGGAAAGAGAAAACAATTTCAGGAGAAGAATTCATCCGTCGATTCATGATGCATGTTCCACCCAAACGATTTGTCAGAATCCGGCACTATGGTCTGCTATCATGTAGAAACAAGAGAAAAAAGATAACTCTCTGCAGAAACCTGCTTGGATGCAAGAAATACATTTCTACATTAAAAAATCTAAATGCAGTAGAAATGATAAAGGTTTTGTATCACATTGATGTATGCAAATGTTCTTCTTGCGGAGGGAATATGGTATCACCCCGCAAAGATAAATACAGTTCTTCTTTTCATGCACATATGAGATGTTAAAATCTACAATTGCATAGAATAAATGGCTTCCGCATAGGAGGTTTGTTTGTCATGCCTGAAATTGATTTCTTGAATAAAAAAACTTTTACCAAAACACCCAGTATGATAAACTTAAGGAAAAGAGCAACGATTGAATCCCCATAGCTATCGGCTAAAGGGACGCGACTTTGTTCACCAAGGTAAAATCGAAATTGATGTAAACGAAAGGGCAGTTTTTATCAGAACTCAAGGCTGCTTTTTCGTTTACACCAACTCCGATTGTTTCCTTAACAGTTTGTCCGTTTCTTCATATCCACATTATATCATTTTCATATCTGCACCACAATAAAATTTTATGCACCGATAATCTTAGTGAACAGCTCTAACAAACACCATTTCATCACTCCAATCTGAAATTTAGGTATGAAAAAAGCAGTCAATCCTAAGACTAACTGCTTTGTGTATAGAGATATGAAATTGTGAAATAGAATTTGCCTATTTCAAATCAAAAAGAGAATTTTCATAGTCCTTTACATAGTATCGTATATTTTTACGCCCCTTTTGAATAATGGTATGTCCCTCTGCTTCTAATTTTTCTTTCTGTGCTTCAATACCATTTGGATATTTAGCATTTAATTCTCCGTTTGCTTTTAATGTTCTCCAATAGGGTGTTTCATCTTCGGAACGCTGATAACTCGCCCACGCTACAATAGAAACAAATATACCCGCTGTAATCGGCTCTGTAAAATCTGCACCACTCAATTTTGCAAAGTGTTCTCGTATTTTTCCAACCGTAATCACTTTACCATACGGAACTTTTTTCATTACTTTGTCATAGTCAATCGGGGGAGCAAAATACATTTTGTTTCCACCATATTTCTCAATACTTTTCTGGTCTATGATAATTTGAAATTTTGGCATATCCTTACTATCATGCAACATAGCATTAAAATCTTTTTTATCTTCATTTGCCATTTGTGCCACCTCCTACTTTAAGGATAGTCTGTTTCTTATTTCCATGCAATGAGGCTGTTTGAAAATTATTAACACTTTCAAATTTGTCGCTTTCTTCATATCCATATTATAACAGTTCCATATATCCGCCACAATAAAAATCAGCATACCCTTAGCATTTATGGAACAAAAATGCACACTTTTTCTTTCTTCCTCTTGATTACCCCACAACAGAAAAGAAAAAGCCCTGTCAAGAGCCTTGCCACCATTGGTGGTGCTTTGCACTCTTTACTGGGCTTTTTGTTTGCTGTATCTTCCATGCAAGAGGAAATTAAAGACCTCTGTTCCATTTCGCCTTTAGATAATCTTCATAGTCTGCTTCATTGAAGTCTACTTGTGGAGAAGTGTCGGGAATGTTGTTTCTGTTGTCTATATCCGCAAGCTGACGAAATATCCAATCATCATAAGGGTCATGGTATTTATACTCTTTGGGCTGTTCTCTGTATCGGTCTAACCCTCGCATTTCCTTATGCACTTTTATCATGCGTTCCAGTTTTTGACGCTGTATCAACTGCTTGATTTCCATAAGTTCTTCCAACTCCGTAACCTCATTGGTAATGTAGTTATGGATATACTGTATGAGTTTATATGCCTTGTAAAATGTGCATTCTTTTTCATCATCGAAAAATTCATTTTCAGACAGGTAATCTAAGGAAACATTGAAGTCTTGTTCCCGTTTGATAATATCCATGATATAGGGCTCGGTGTGGTCAATATACTTCCATTCTCCCGACAATAATTCATTGGGCGTTACACCCAGCACGTCCATTATCTTCTCTAACGTATCAAAGGTAGGATAATTCACGCCACGTTCAATCTTGGAAAGGCTCTGCATATTGATACCGATTTTGTCCGCAAGTTCCTGTTGTTTCATTCCTCTGTGTTTTCTTATGGTCTGTATGTTTTCTCCTAAGAAACTGATTTTCTTTTCATAATGCTCCATAACTTAGTATAACCGCTCCTTTCGTTGCTTTTCTTGGTATTTATAAGCATATCATACTTAATCTATATCTAAAAGTCAACAAAAACTTCTTGACAAGTAATTCTAATGGAGTTATTATCGTATTAGACAGAGTGATTAAGCACGCTAGGGTCAATCACACGCTTGAGTAAGCATATAAAATATATATTTTCACTTTGATAGCATGAATAAGCATGGACTATCAGACCGAAAATAAGGTTTCTGACTGGGGCTGTTCCGTTTAGCCACGAGCCTTACAAGGCTCGTGAGCGTTAAGAACGGGGCAGACACAGGAAGAAAGGGAACGCCTTTAGGCGTTCGTAAAGGGCGTATATGTAACACCGCCCTGCGCATACATGTCATAGTACCTAGAAACTGTGATAAATAAAGGACAAAACACAATTTTTACCCCGCAAAAAAACGAGAAGTACGAAAGGAGAAATGCACTATAACTACACACAAAAATTTATCCGTTAAGATTGATTACATCAGTATTGTATTTGAAACGGCAACCGCCGAAGATGTTATCATGCACATTTTAGGTTTACCGACTGATATTTTCAATGTCTATCCGGCAAGCATTAAATACAAAACCTATCAAGCACGCTGGCAGATTGGAGATATTTATGTATCGGGGGACGCAAGAAAGACAGAGGACAACCCACAAGGGTTAGGCTGTTATCTTGTTATGACCGGAAGAGGTTGTGATGATATTTTCCGTATTCTCGACAGTAGGAATTATACCTTTGGGGATATGTTCCGGCGCTGTGAGCGAAGATACGGACTGGATAACTTCCATTTCACAAGGCTTGATATTGCCATTGATGATAAGAACGAAAAGCCATTTTTTACCATAGAGCAGATAAAGAAGAAATGTGAAAAAGAGGAATTTATCTCGAATAGTGAGGGCTACCACTTTGACGAAAGCAAGTTTGATGATTTCGACACCGCAAAGACTGTTTATATCGGTGCTGGGAAATCGGGATTGTCCTACCGCTTTTATGATAAGGATAAGGAAGTCTGTTCAAAACATAACAAGACACTTGAGGAAGTTGGCAGTTGGAAACGGACAGAAATGCAACTGCGTGATGATAAGGCTCATGCTTTTGCCATGACATTCAAGGACAGACCGCTGGAACTTGGGGAACTGGCTTTCGGACTATTGGCAAATAACCTACGCTTTGTCATGCCAAACAGAAACGAAAGTAATAAGAGCAGATGGAAAACGTGTCGGTTTTGGGAACGATTTTTAGGGGCTGTGGAAGTCTTGAAACTGCAAGTACCAAAACAGCAAAACTCCCTTGAAGAAACACAGCAATGGCTTACAGAGGGTGGCGTGATTTCCGCTGTCAAAAGTTTTTACTTCTTGGAAGAACATGACGCATTAGGTGGACTGGAAAAAGTGGGAACTATGCTTGATAAGGCAAGATACAGTAATTCCCTTTCCAGTAAACTAACTGCTCATTTACAGAGGATAAACCGCACCGACCTTATCCCTTATATTCAATATGACACGAAACATGGGAAAGGGGGGATCTGATGAATAACAACGATATTCCCGTATGGGAAAAATACACCCTTACCATTGAAGAAGCGTCAAAGTATTTCCGTATCGGAGAAAACAAGTTAAGACGCTTGGCAGAGGAAAACAAGGACGCTGGCTGGCTCATTATGAATGGCAACCGCATACAGATTAAACGCCGACAGTTTGAAAAGGTCATTGATAAATTGGACGCAATCTAATGCAAATGAGCCTTGTATGTGTTATGATGAACACAAGTCATATCAAGGCTCTTTCCAACAAGGAAAGGAGCAGACACCATGAAAGAAAAAAGACGGGATAGCAAAGGACGTATCCTGCATACTGGAGAGAGCCAACGAACAGACGGAAAATACTTATATAAATATGTGGACGCATTTGGAAACACGAAATATGTGTATGCTTGGAGATTGACACCCACAGACCCGACACCAAAGGGAAAACGGGAAAAACCCTCACTTCGAGAACTGGAACAGCAGATAAGACGGGATATTGAGGACGGTATCGACAGCACAGGCAAGAAAATGACACTTTGCCAACTCTACGCCAAACAGAACGCACAGAGGGCAAATGTGAAGAAAAGCACACAGAAACAACGGGAACAACTCATGCGGTTATTGAAAGAGGACAAGTTGGGTGCTAGGAGCATTGATACGATAAAACCCTCTGACGCTAAGGAATGGGCGTTACGCATGAAAGAGAAAGGCTTTTCCTACAATACCATTAACAACCATAAACGCTCGTTAAAAGCGTCATTCTATATCGCCATACAAGACGATTGTGTAAGGAAGAACCCTTTTGATTTTAAGTTAAGTGAAGTCCTAGAAAATGATACCAAAGAGAAAGTTGCATTGACAGAGGAACAGGAACAAGTCCTACTGTCATTCATCAAGACGGACAACGCGTATCACAAATATTATGATGATGTGCTGATACTGTTGAAAACTGGACTTCGTATCTCGGAACTGTGCGGACTGACAGTAGCCGATATTGATTTCAAGAATGAAGTTGTGATTATCGACCACCAGTTATTAAAGAGCAAGGAACAAGGCTATTATATTGAAACGCCCAAAACAAAGAGCGGAACAAGGCAAGTACCATTAAGCAAGGAAACGATACAAGCATTTCAACGAGTGATGAAGAAACGTCCAAAGGCAGAACCATTTGTGATAGACGGACGGAGCAACTTCTTATTTGCCAATCATAAAGGCAAGCCCAAAGTTGCCATTGATTATACCGCCTTATTTATCCGCATGGTAAAGAAATGCAACAAGCACCATAAGGACAATCCCTTGCCACATATCACACCGCATACACTACGCCATACGTTCTGCACAAGACTGGCAAGCAAGAACATGAACCCGAAAGATTTACAGTATATCATGGGGCATTCAAATATCAGTATCACAATGAACTGGTACGCTCATGCGTCCATAGATACCGCAAAATCAGAGGTTCAGCGTCTAATTGCATAAGAAGTATTTACCACGATTTTAACCACGCTTGATAGCGAAAATATAAGAAGATAGACCTAGATATGCGAGGTTTACCACAAAAGCAAAATGCCCGTAGAGCCTATAAAATAAGGCTTTGCGGACATTTGAGAAGATATAAAAAGATAGTCAAAAAGACATATATAATTTATTCAAAATCTTATGGATAACCATATTCCTGTTCCCCCGCTGCCAAACAAATAAAAAAAGACCATTACAGTATATAGAAAACCTATTCCTATACTACTATAAGGTCTTGCCTGACGATAAATAAATATTTCAGTAACAATCCTTCTGATTCGTAACTATTTAATAACTGTACGTAATAGTATCAGAAAAAATATATGTTGTCTATCTGGAATATTTAATAAAATATTTATAATATTTTTGTGAACTTTGACAAAATCCCCTGATGATCCTGCCATACGGATCAACGGGGGATTTTCTGTTCAGCTTTTTATTCTTCAGATCTCTTTTCCCTTTGTCGCAACGGCATGTACAACAAACGGTACAAACAATGTAATAAACGCCGCATATCCAAGGTATGCATATCCCTTTTTAACAACTGTCATCAGACCGAACTGTGCAATGGCAAATGCCAGGAATGTAAAGATCGCTGTAAAAACTGCATTTCTTCCAAGGTGTCCCTGCGCTTTTTTCGCCGGGCTGTCCATACGACGCTCCACTGCATTTACGCAGCGGGTCACAATACCGGAGATCATATTTACTGCTGTGGAGATAGCTCCAAGGATGATCAGCAGAGAAATGATCGGTGTCAGGATACCGGCGCCTACACCGTTCTGGACAAGTACCAGCATCGGTACCGATGCAGATGCCAGTTCACTTACATATGCAATGGCAAGAAGTCCGAGGATGGAAAGCTCCATTGCACAGAAATTGCATACAAACATCCAGATCGCTGCTTTGTTGATCTGTTTTTCGTCCGTTACATCCTCCATGTGCTGGTACATAACAGAAACAGATGCCAGCTGGAAGAAGAAATAAAGGACTGCTGAATAGAGAGCCGGTCCAAAGGCTCCGCTCTCGGAGGAAAGTACAGTCATTTCTCCGGAGGACATAGTATGGATGGAAGCTGTAATATCTCCCCACTGTGCAATGATATTCGGAACAAGTACCAGTACAAGACCGATGATGATCAGCACACTTAATGTAGAAGCACATTTTCTTACGACATTGGTTCCGAAAAGCGCGATTACAAAGATAAATGCTGCAATGATCAGTGTACAGAGCCAGTATGGGATCCCAAACAGTGTCTGCAGTGTGGAACCGCCGGTTGCAAAGGCTGCTGCAGATGCAGTTCCGATCATGATCAGGTAACAGATCTCATAGAGATTGGACATAACCGGTTTCGTTTTTCCGTAAAGACTGTCGGAAAAGCTTCTGTAATCGTAGGTTTTGTGTTTATAAGCATAGCGCATTCCATACCAGAAAAACAATGCATACAATCCCTGTGTCACTGCCGGCAGGATCAGACACCAGATACCGTAGTTGATAAAGTACTGATAGATCTGCGCTCCTGATGCGAATCCGCCTCCGAACTGTGTGGTAAATGCGACGAACGCAAGTCCCATAGCCAGAGGCATTTTACTTTGTAATGATTTATTCTGACTCATCTCTCTTTCCCCCATTTTTTATTTATTATATTCGATGACTTTTCCCGGATTCAGGATCAGTTTATCATCGAAAGCCAGTTTGATGGCTTTATAAAGAGCGATCATTCTCGGTCCCGCAAATTCTTCCAGAAATTCCAGACGTCCGTTTCCGATGCCATGCTCACCGGAAAGCTGTCCGCCCAGTTCCTTGGACAGTGCATACAGCTCTACCAGACTTGCGTGAGTGGCTTCCTTCCACTCCTGGTCACTCATTTCCGGTCCACGGAGCATCTCTGTATGGATGTTTCCGTCTCCGCAATGTCCGCAAGGCTCTACACGGATACCATGTGCACTTGCGATCTTTTTGGCTGCTTTTACATACTCTGCGATCCTTGCACGCGGAACAACCACGTCACACTCCTCCTGTGCGACAGAATCTGCTTTCATTCCTTCCAGGATCCCGCCCCGGACACTCCATACGGCTCCGGCACGCTCCGGTGTGCCTGCGATACAGCAGTCCAGGGCTCCGTTTGCCAGAGCTGCTTCCGCTGCTGCCTCTACTGCGTTGTCAAGTTCCTGCTTACTGGAAGCATCATACATAACGATCAGCACTGCTTCTCCTTGTTTTACTGGGAACATTTTGTTCAGATCACGTTCTACGATATCGATCAGTTCTCTTTCCAGAAACTCGATGGCTGTTGGCACAAACGGCAGCTCCAGAACCTTCGGGACCATGTCTGCACATTCCTCAAGACTCCTGAACGGCATTACAAGAGTACAGGTGCAGGTCGGTGCGGGAAGAAGCTTCAGCGTTACCTGAGTCAGGATACATAAGGTTCCCTCTGAGCCGATCACCAGATCTTTTACATCATATCCCGTTGTGTTCTTCACAACGTTGGATGAAAAATTCATGATGGAACCATCCGGCATAACTGCCTCGATACAGCGGACGAAATCCCTGGTCAGTCCATATCGTACCGCCTTCATACCACCGGCATTTGTGATAACATTACCGCCGATGGAAGCTGTTTTTTCGCCCGGATCCGGCGGATAAAAAAGTCCTCCTGCTGCAGCGGCTGCCTGGATATCGATGAGAAGTGCTCCCGGCTCCGCTGTGATGGTCTGGTTCTTTCTGTCGATCGGAAAGATCTTGTTCATGCGCATCACAGAAAGCATAATTCCACCATATTTACAGGTTGCTCCGCCTGCAAGTCCGGTTCCTGCGCCACGGCATACCACCGGGATATTTTCTTTATATGCGTAAGCCATGATGGCTGAGATCTCTTCTTTATTTAAAACCTCCACATAAAGCTCCGGAGGAAAAACTCCGTACTCCGGCATCTCATCACGATAATATTCTTTTGCGATCTCATCGCCGACCCATACACGATCTGAAGCAGTCACAGAACGGATGTAGTCAAAATCTTCTGAAGTCATTTTTTTATAGGGATATGCCATGACTTAATCCTCCTTCCGATTCTTTATCAGCTCTGTCAGCTCCGGTACAACCTGATACAGATCATCCACGATGCAGTAATCTGCAACATTAAAGATCTGTGCCTCCGAATCATTGTTGATCGCTACGATACAGTCAGATCCTGTCATGCAGGAGGTAAACTGGATAGCACCGGATACGCCGCAGGTGATGATCAGCTTCGGACGGACAGTTCTTCCGGAAAGTCCGATCTGATGTGCAACATCTCCGAATCCGTTTTCTACCATAGGGCGGGTGAAGGCAAGCTGTCCGCCAAGGGCATCTGCCAGTTCCCGGCACATTTCCACATCCTTTTCATTCCGGACACCACGGCCTGCTACTACCAGAACATCCTCTTCCTCAAGGCTCTTTACCTTATCAATGACCCTGGATGACAGAATCTTGATCCTGGAATCTGCCATTTTTTCATTTACCGGACATACAACCACCTGACCATGCGGATTTTTTACTTTTTCTGCCTTGTCCATAACCTTATAACGGACCGTGGCAAACTGTGGTCTTGATTTGGTGATGCCGATCTGAGCCATGATATTTCCGCCGAAAGCCGGTCTGATCTGGATCATATCGGTGTTGGAACGGATATCCAATGTAGTACAGTCTGCAGTCAGTCCCGTATGGAATCTGGTGGAAAGCCTCGGCGCAAGGGAACGTCCCAACGCAGTAGCTCCGATCAGCACAGAGCTTGGCTTGTTTGCTGCGATACAGTCTGCAACTGCATCTGTGTAACAATCTGCACGGAAACCTTCAAAGCCTTCATGCTCATATACGTACACATTGTCTACGCCATATGGAAGAAGCTTTTCCGCATTTTCTTTTGTTCCTTTTCCTCCGACGATCACACAGTTAACCTGATAACCGACTTTGACAGCCATCTTTCTTGCTTCCCCGATCAACTCAAAGGTAACCGGATGGATCTCTCCTCTCTCCTGCTCCACATAGATAAGAAAGTTTTTCCATTTATCCTTGTCAAAGGATTTCGCCTTCTGCTCAAACCGGATAGCTTTCTCCGGGCAGTTACGAACGCAAAGCCCGCACATACGACAGGCATCGCCTACAACAATTCCAATTCCCTCTATGGTGAGGGCCCCAAAAGGACATTTCTCCACGCATACTCCACAGGGTACGCATTTGTTTATATCAAATTTTAAAAATTCCATGTTCCGCTTCCCCCTATATGATCTTCTTTCCGGTCAGGAGAGCAACAAGCTTGTCTGCCTTTTCCTTTGCAGTTCCTTCCAGATAAACCTGTTTTTCACTTTCCTCCGGCGCAAACATTTTTTCCACAGAGGTGGGGGAACCGATCAGTCCGTAACGGCTCAGATCCTGATCCGGCATATCTTCAAAGCTTAAGATCCGTACCGGACGGTCTGAAGTTGCCTTCTTTAATAAATAGGATGGCAGACGTGGCACACAGGTATCCTTGTCAATGGTTAAAAGACATGGATACGGAATCTCGGAAACCTGGGAAACACTGACAAGATCCTGACGGACCTGAATGCTTTTTTCATTGACGTCCATGATCTCAGCTACCCATGCAGCATGTGGGATGGTCAGATGCTCTGCAATGGCCGGTCCAACCTGGGCTGTGTCACCATCTGTGGTCTGTCTTCCGCAGATGATCAGATCTGCACCGCCGATCACCTGGATTCCCTGTGCTAACGCATAAGAGGTTGCCAGAACATCCGCTCCCGCAAATTTTCGGTCTGAAAGGATCACGCCCTCATCAGCACCCATGGTATAAGCATCCCGGATCATCTCTTCCGCCTGAGGCGGTCCCATAGTAAGAACGGTTACAGTTCCGCCTGTTTTTTCCCGGATCGCAAGGGCTGTTTCCAATGCAAACAGATCATATGGATTAGTCCTTGTCTCACCGGACATTCGTTTCATGGCACCGGTTTCCGGATCGATATCAACCTTGGAAGTTGCCGGTACCTGCTTCATACATACAACGATCTTCATTTTCTATCTTCTTTCCTGTATTTTCACTTTTATTTTTTTGCTTTAAAACGTTAAACAACTGTATAAGTATAGCATTAACGTGGTATAAAGTCGAGAGGGTTTTGGTAAATTCTGCACAAAAAAGCATTGAAAAAACTTTTAAGCATGCTATAATTACTCTCCGTTATCAAATAAAGCAGACATATGAATCTTTACAATATCACATCGATCAAGGAGCATATATGTAATGGAAGACATCCGTGCAATCTACAGAATTTTCAACAATCTAAAATATGAAATGGAAAATAATGGATGGGTCTATCAGTGGCATTTAGGCGATGAACCTATAAAAGTAACTCACAAATTTAACCCTCCTGTAACACCTGAAGAATTTCAGCTGTTTGAAAAATATTTTCCCAATATGAAACTTCCTGCCTCATACAAAGCTTTTTTATCCTGCTCAAATGGCATGGAACTTTTTTGCGGAGAGGAAGGCAGTTCTTTAGTCAGCTGTACCATTTATTCTTTAAAAAGAGCGCTCAAAGAAAAGGAATCTTGGAATAGTACGCCTATTTTATCTGATCCGGAGTTTACATATCATCTTCCTGTTCTTTGCTTACAGGACATCGGCGATATAACCATGGATCTTCAGGCTGTATCAGAAGGCAGAGACGATTACCTATGCTATCCAGCTCCAGATACTGATCGTTTTAATATCCCTTTTAATGAATGGCTGGAAAGATATATCGTATGCCAGGGGCATGAATTCTGGTATTTCTTGAATCCATAAAACAGAAATTTTATGAATATTTTTCGTAAAAATACCCCGGAAGCCTTACGGTTCCGGGGTATCTTACGTTTGGACACAATGTACCTTGCGGTACTCAATATATATTAAATTAGGATGTTATACTAATTAACGGTTACTCGATAACTGTAGCAACACGTCCTGATCCTACAGTACGTCCACCCTCGCGATACTTTAATCCCGTTTTACCTCATATTTTTTATGGTTTTCTATCCAAAATACAGTGAAAAACGGCTGATTTGCACCATCTATTTTTATTTGCCTGATTTCTTGGCACCGTTTTGGCACCGGAATCCCTGGTCGAAAAGATTCTTTTCTACAGTTGCCCTACTCTCATCTGTCAACTTCATATTGCGCCGACAGTTTCAGGCGGTTATAATCAGAATATGGGTGCTACCATAACGGTAGGCGGTTAGTCCTTCAACAGAGGGTTGCAGAGTGCCACTGGCACTCGTTTTGCAACGACCGAAGTGAAACGGAGACCTGTGACCCTCTGATTACATAGAAACCCAAAAGGGAATCCACTGGAAAGAAGAACTAAGCCAATGAGTATTGTTGACTTCATAGCAGTAGTGAGCTTCGGCCTAACCTGCTTTTGTATCGGATATACATTAGGCAAGGATAATCATAAACCACAAAAATAACCGCCCAGTCTGCAAACTAAGCGGTTATTTTTGATAGATATTCTAAATAGTAAAACGGACTAACCGTCTATCGGTAGCACTCTTTTTTCTATAAGCATATTATCACGCATCTGTAAGAATGTCAAAAAGTTCTTTTTCATAGTATGTAATACGAATTTGAAAATACTTATAAGCCGAAAAAATACACCAGTACCAGCTTGATCACAGCAGCTCCACCAAAGGCAACAACTGCAGTTACAACTAATTGCATAGGTTTTGGGAAATTTTCGAACACAAAAACTTTCCTACTCTTGCTCCGCACCTTGCTTAAAGATCCTGTCGTAAATGCTGCCATCATTATGACTGACACAGATACCAAGGTCTCACAATAGCCGGCAAGCTTTCCTAACACATCATTATACATATATGCACCTGTTTCATGCAGAATCCAGTATAGAACCAATGCACAAACTCCCATGACACTTTGGAGCTTCATTTCCTTAAAAATCTTCTCTTTCTCTGTAGTTGCATAATCTGACATTGTTTTAGCAATTTTTCTTTCTTCTTCGTTCATCATCTCGCTTTTCCTTTCTCCACTGATAATCTCAGGAATGCTGATATCATAATAATCTGCAATATCCACAAGAATACTGATATCCGGCATATTGTTTCCCGTCTCCCTTAATTAAAGATATTGTTGGGTAAAAAAGAAAGGTCAGTCGATTTTGCCGATGAAGCGGTAGTAGAT
>NZ_RCXU01000036.1:0-27374 GCF_004167315.1 Blautia sp. aa_0143 | reverse complement strand
ATACAGCTTAAGCAACAAGATGGATAATTCCTTACTGGCTGTAAGGGATATTAACCATAAATATATTGTAGTAGAAAGGAGGAATAAGGCATGAATAAAGAGATTGAAAAATTATCTGAGGAAAGCACAGAAACAAGGGAATTTACAGAAGATGAAATTAATGTCTATGGTCTGTGCGATACACATGCAAAAACAGCATGTGCAGTAGATTGCCACGATGGTTCAGCGTTTTGGACAACAATATTTTAGAAAGGAAATCGAAACTATGAAAAAAGAAATTATTGAAGAATCAAAGGAATTACCAGAATTAACAGAAGAAGAGGTGAACATTTTTTGTTCATGTGACACACAGTTGAAAATTCATTGCCATCATGATTGCATTACACAAAATGCATGGATTTCTCATGATAAGTAAGAAATGATGCACATATTATAATCAAGTGATAAAATACTAGAAAATCGAGAAGGTATGGATTTAGTATTCATATTTTCTCGATTATTTAAATGGTTTTGTATTAGCATAGAGGAGGTAAGTCATTTGAATGTGAAAAATAAGAAGATAGAGAAATCAATGCTTAGAATAATTGCGAGGAAAAATACCTTTGATAATAAATTAACTTTTGGTGCCATAGTACTAACTATTATTATAGCAATTAGTTTGATTACAGGACTTTTTTTGATTCAAATTGGAAATAGGACTGCAGAACAAAAAGTTTTGTCGCAAATGCAGCAAGTATCTATTGCAAATTTAACTACCTCAAAAATAGAAGAATTACAAAAAAATAAATTGATTGAGGAATTAGTCCCTTACAAAAGTGGTTTTGAAATTTTAATAGATAATAAAAAGATTCAGGCTGTTTATATGCCCAATAATACAGAGGTAATACACACGTATAGAATTTTAAAAGGTAATGCACCAATAGATAAAAATGAAGTAGTAATAAATGAAAATCTCCTACAACTTCTGAATAAAGAGATTGGCGATGAATTAGAAGTTTCAAATAATGATGGTATTTTTGAAAAATTTATAATTACTGGAATTTGTGAAAATGTAAGTAGCACAGGAAGCTTTTTTTATGTTTCGCAAAGATATGCAGAGGAAGGAAAACTATTTACAGAAATTCCATACATGGCACTCATTAGAATTAATAATGCGGAAATAATGAATATAGTTGAATTTGAAAATACTATATATGATATGGCGGATAAGTATGATATTGATAGAAAAGAGATTTATTTTAATAGTAAATTTTTGGGTTCTTTGGGAGACGAGTCTAGTTTTGGGATGACATTTATATATAGTTTTTTTATATTTGGTGTTAGTATAATTGTTATTTATAGTATTTTTTATTTATCGGTTTCAAATAGAGTTGTTCAAATAGGAAATTTGAGACTGATTGGAATGACTAAGAAACAGGTGAAATCGCTTATACGTATGGAAGGGGATATATGTAGTCTATTAGGAATTTCTATTGGTGTAGTAGTTGGACTTTGTTTTGCCATATTTATAGAACCTAACGGCGTGAATATTGTAAATATAAGTATCGTATGCACAATTATAATGATAATAGGGTATTTAGTTGTTCGAATATCTATATTAACTCCTTCAAGAATTGCTAGTAGTATAACACCGATAGAAAATGTGAAATTTTTGTCTTTTCAAGATGGTAAGAGCTTTAGTTCAAAATCATATAGTCATCTTACAGCATTTACACTTGCCAAAAAAAATATATATAGAGAACGTAAAAAGAAATTTTTGATATTAGTTTCGCTAGTTATTAGTGGAGTGCTTTTTGTTGTCGGAGTGACATTTCTTAATTCATGGAGTGAAGAAGAATTTGCACGTCAAGGAAATTTAGAACAAGGAGAATTTTATATAGGGATTAATCATAATACTTTAATTAATGGAAAGCCGTATGGAATTTCAGAATATCAGATAAAAACTCCTTTTTCTGATGAGCTGATTAAAAATATAGCTGATATACCTAATGTAAAAAATATATTAATTGAAAAAAGAACGGCGGGTATAATAGAATATGCAGGAGAAGATATGGAAATACCAATAATTCCCATAACAGAAGAAAATAAAGCGGAAGTGTTGGATAGTCTTGACGATCAATGGACATATGAAGAGTTGGTAGAAAAAAATGGTATGATAATATTAGGAACCGATGTCCAAAAGGATGTGTATCATAATTGTCCTATTAAAGGAGAAAATTTAACTTTTAGATGGTTTGATGGACAGGAACATTCGGATAATATAATAATTGCTGGAACATCTGAAAAAAGTTTTAATGAAGGATTTTATTTAACACCAGAAACAATAAAAAAATTTTGGGGAGATATGGATATTACAGCTTCAATAATTCTCAGTGTTTCTGATTATAAAATGAATGGTGATGCTGTTACTCAAAAATTAGAAAAGATTTTATTGAATCATCCAGATTTGGTAATGCAAACACTTAAAGAAACACTAAAGGAAAATGCAGATATTATAGAGAAAACACGTATGCAAATTTTAGGGGTGTCATTTTTCATAATTATATTTAGTTGGTTAAATTTAATTTGTATATCTATGTCTTCTATTGCTACCAGACGCAGAGAGTTTGCCATGTTAGAAGCTATCGGAATGACTAAGAAACAGTTAAAAAAAATGATTATGTATGAAAATATTCTTTTGATAATACTTAGTATCGCAGTAACATTAATATTAGGAAATGGATTGGGATATGTTCTTGTGGAGGCATTAAGTAAGAATGGACTTTCATATTTTGTTTATCAATTACCATGTCCACATATTATAATATATATATTACTAGTATTATGTGTAACTATATGTATGGTTAATGCTATTTTGAAACTTCAAAGGAAAGTGTCATTGGTTGAAAGAATAAAAATAGATTGAAAATATGAGTTTGTATAATATATAATTATCCAAAATTGATATATATACTTAAGGTGAGCAGTTCAACACTACTCACCTTTGGAAATGAAGAAATCTCTTTAAATATTCTGTTTAATAATCCTTGTAATGATCCCCACTGCAACATTCCGATCTTCGTCAATATGTGTCACAACAAAGGACACCTTATCTTTCTTTCCAACGGTGCGGCTGTCGTAGCAACTGTGAGCAATGGCGTTGACACCCAGTTCTAACCGGACGAAAACTGTTCCTTTGTGGATATCTTCCACCGTTCCGGCATATTTTCCCTGTACCCGACAATTTTTCAGATTTTCTTTGCTGGTGTTTCCTTCCACGCTTTTTACATCTGCATGGATGGAGAGCGTTTCCGGGGAATCTCCCTGGATAGTTAAGATCCGGACCAGAATATGTTCCCCTACCTGGAATCGTTCCCTGGCATCACCCAGCCAGTCAAAAGACAGATCTCTTGCAAGGATGGAAGTTTCTACACCAAAGATTTCTGCCCGGACTACTTTTTCAGCAACGGCAATGACTCTGGCCTGCACAATACGGTCTTCATAAATTTTTGTCTGCCCGGAAGAGTCCTGATCAAAATAGAAAATCTGACGTTTCTTCAGCATAGCATCTTTCCGGCTGGCAACGATGCTTCTGGATTTGGTATCCAGTCCTTTGATTACAAAGTCGATTTCACAACCAAGCATATTATTAAGGACTTTGTTCTGTCTAAGAGAGAGATCTCCGTAATCATGAGTTTCATCCTGGATTAGATTGATCATCATTTCCGAGATAGGGATGATTGCCCGATAATCCTTATAGTAAATAATTGCTATTAAGCTGCCAGCTTCGGTCTTTTCAATACCTCCTAGAATGCCAGTGAGAATTTTCCGGGTACGATAGGCATTTTGGATGTCATGCCAGATTAAATCCGCTTTTGATTGAGCAGTTTCTAATACAGTATCGGAGTCAAGGGTTAAAATAGGGGTGTTCAGGTTCATTGTTTCGTTTGCCATAAATGTTATCTCCTTTCAAAATGTGTTATGACATGATGGAATCTTTATCTAAAGGAACCATGCCAGAGTCGGGGGAATCTTCTATAAAATTTTCCTGAAGGAAATCCTCCATAAAATCATCGGGAGTAGGTTCCTGATAAACGGGTTCGGATGTAAAATGTGGTTTCTGTTTTGCTATTGATGCAGAAGATGGACGGCGTTTCCTTTTGGATGATCCGGATGAGGACTGTGGTCGATAATCTGTTTCTTCCGAGGAACCATTTTTGCGCCATTCAGGTATGTGTTCCGATGCTTTTCTTGGTGTCAGCTTTTGGGCATCTGGATGCAGGGTATAATCGTACTTTTCTACTTTTAGGACTTTTTGTCCACGTAGGATAACCAAAGCAGTATCAAGCGGGAGCCGCAAGATTTCATCTGGGGTTAAGAGTTTCCGTTTGCCGATAGATTTTGTCTGCCGGTATTCCGGTGTATAGTCAGATACCCGCCAGCTATTGAGCTGCTTAGCTTCGCTGCTTACCCCTACGGTTACATCGCCGCTGCGGTTACTGATAAAGGTAGCAGTAACTTCATCTGTGCAGCCCAAAAAGAGCTGGGTGTCACAGTTGCCGATAATTTCCTGCCATTGGTTATAAGGATAGCGGTTCTGCATCTGGGGTAAATTCTGAAAGATGCAGGAAATGCTGAGATTCCGGCTTCGGATTACACTGATCTTCTTATTCAATTCCAGGATAGCTCCGGTGTTAGCAAGCTCATCAGCCAGTATATGTACAGCAACAGGAAGTTTTCCTTCTTCTCCATATTTATCTGCATAACGGACCAGTTTGATGAAGATGAAGGTCATAAACAGGGAAGATAAAAAATCGAAGGTGCTGTCCTGGTCTGAGGTAATGCAAAAGTAAGCACATTTCTGTTTCCCTGGAAGTGTCAGATCAATCTCATCATAAGAGGTAATCTGCCGAATGAGTTTATTCTGAAATACCTGAAGTCTGGCACCCAATCCGATAATAACTCCGCTTCGCACGGTATCACTGGCTTGTTTGTAGATGCAGTAAGGAACTTTTGCTGGATGGGACACTGGGAGCAGATCAAAAAGACTGTTCAGCTCCTTTTCGGAACTCATAGTCAGCAGCTTATAAACCTGTCCAATATTTCTGGCTTCCGGCGGAAAGCCCTGATCCACATAGAGAACCAGGGCTTTTAGCAGGTTCATCTCCGCATTATCCCAGAAATGATCTCCTTTTCCGGAACCTGTATTCTGGATAATGACATCTGCAAATACTTGAGCCATCGTTTCCTGTCCATTGATTTCACCCAGACAATTCCAACTATCGGAGTTTTCCGGATTGACCAGATTAAATGCTTTTACTACATAGCCCTCGTTTTCCAGATAAGCAGACATGCTTTCATAGAGTTCGCTTTTGGGATCGGTAATGATTAAACTTTCCCCGGAAGCGTTGTTGCCTTCCTGTCCTCTGGCGACACACTGGAAAATCATATTCCTGGCAAATGCCCTGGATTTCATGGAACCACTGGCACCATAAACGGCAATATTTTTATTCATTCGTGTCTTATATGGAAGACATACAGCTTTGCCATTTAATTTGCCTAAAATGGTTCCTTTATTTTTCTTTACATCTCCGGTCAGTTCCAAAACTTTCATCATTTCATCTGGAGTCATGAATCCGGATGTACCGTAGGTTCCTTTTGTAGAGTAATTTAAGTTCCGGTCATGGTCACTAATCTCCCCGTTTCTGTCATATCCCATACGCATAAGTAAAAAAGTAAGAAGCCCCAAGAGAACCAGGCAAAGAAAAATCCCATACAAATTGTATGGGAAATCGATAAGGGCAGTATGAAAGCAGACCAATGGGTGTAAAGAAGCTGCTTGCGGATAGGTTCCGTTGCCGGCAAAGTTTCCGGCAGAAGTCCATTCCTGATAGTTTTTAATAAATTGTGCTGCGTATCCTCCGGCATACAGAGTGCAGACGCTTATGGGAAGCAAAAACAGGAACTTCCACCATTTACGGTTCATTGAAAAACCTCCTTTTAAACTTTTGAAAATCAATGCTGGAGAAGTGTATATCTGCAGTCAGGTATTTTTTCAGGCAGGGAAGCTGAAAGTCAAAGCAAATCAGGTTCCCGGATAGCCCATATATATTTAATCCAGTATTGAAGCGGTTGATACGCTGCATGTCAAAATCATACGCAAGCAAAATAGGCTTTTCCTGGCTGTCTATTCCATCATGTTCAATTGGCAGATCCTCACGCTGGGGAAAACAGTCGGACAGTAGTAGTTGATTGAGCTGCATCATACGCTGGGGTTGTACCAATAAACGGAGCAGGTATTCTCCGTAGCTGTTATTGGGTAGGAAATAGAAGTGTTCATACGCAGTATCCAGCATGAACAGTGTTTTTTTGTATCCCCCGGTACTGGTAAGGAGTCGGAAAGCCATATCCATATCACTGCCAGTCATGATGGCATAAACGGTAGGTGGGCCATGGTAAGGAAGTCCTTGAAGATAGTGCTGCAAAAAAGCATTGAGTCGGACTTCCGTTTTGTATTCCCATTTTAGAAGTGTATTTCCGGTATTATAAACAGCATAGACACAGTGAGGAGCCATCAGGATTCCTATACAACGGGAATTTTTGATTTTTGTAGTGGCTGCTCCAAGATTTTTTATTTCCCTGGAAGAGTAAAACAGAGGAAGGCTTCGTATAGGAAACGTAGCCGCTTCGCCGGATTCAGAAAAAAGCAGGGGCTTTTCATCTGGAAAGAATGGGATTCCGGCATGGGAAAGCGTCAAATAGGTTTCTGCTTTTTGATGAAGTCGCAGCCGTCTTGGTAATTCGCTACGTATGAGGTTGGTTTCTGCATTTCCGGTTAAATAGTTTTGAAAACGACAGGAATTTTGCGAAAGCAGCAGTTCTTTTGCCCGTTTGGTAAGGCGATAACCTCGTAGGCCATCTTTATAGTGTGTTCTTATAAGCTTACTCTGCTTTAAATCTGTAACCACCTTCTCTGCATAGGAATCACTCTCAATCAATCTGTTAAGCTGTCCGGAAGGGAATTCCCCACATAGTCCAACCATTTCCAAAAGCTGATATTTTATAGAATCGGTTTTTATCAAATAAGCATCACCTCAGTTCGATTTTTTACCTATGACAGCCTATACTTGGGTAAAGTAAGGGCGGTATTAAGCATAAAAAATGCAAAGAATATGGCTTCTTTGCAGAAAAATTACCCATATCGGAAAAAGAAAGAAAAATATCAGGAAATTTCCGATATGGTTTTGATAGACGCTTTTCTATCTTTCAGCCAGCCAGGAAAGATTTCCGGTTCCATTACAAAGATAACGGTGTGATCGTAATTACCCAGTTCTGTAGTGTGATAGGAGTCGCAAAAGAGTCCCGTATCATCAACCAGAACATAGGAAGCGATAGTATCTAAAATCTGTTTGAACTCCAAATTATCGTAATCACGTATTCGTTGTAAAGAAAGGCTCTGGTCATAAATTTGACTGAAACAGACCACACATCTTTTATATAACGGAATAGAATGTTCTGCCACATAAGTCTGCAAGGCAAGGTTTAATGGCTCATGTAGAAAAGCGGTGTTGGTTCGCAATTTACGTTTGGGCAGTAGCCCTGGCATGGTAATAGAAAGAACACTATTTGAAAAAGAGATTTTGATTCCCTGCACAGCCGCAGCCTGTTTCAGATAGTCTTTCTTTCCAGTATCAGTTGTGGTATATACCAGATTTCTGAGCTGGCAGGTAATCCTTTCAGAACGTAGGGCAGCACTGATACTCAGCTCTTCGTATTTGTCGGCATACGCTTGAATATCTGTTGTTTTCAATGCAAAAATAGTGTTGTGAAGTTTTTGGACTTCATCATCAATGCTCTGTAAACGGTCAAAAACAGTTTTGGTGTTCATACATACCTCATTTCTTTGCATAATAGCTGACAGATCCGGTAGAGGAGTCTACAAGGCAAAAGGCAATCACACCTGTGATATGGATTTTTGAAGCCTGTTCTTCCGATTCTAATACAACCAGCCGTTTTGCATCGCTTTTTGTCTGGCTTTCCATGACATGATTGATAAGATATTCCTGTTCCTGGGGGACATAGAGGACTTCATACCGCTCATCTTTAGAGAAAAAGTTCAGTTTCACAGGAAATTCACCGTCAGTATGGTACACAATGGCGTTTTTGAAGTCCAAAAGCACCCAAAAAGATGCAATCATCCCATAATCAGGATTGTTTGCAGATTCCTGGCTGTCGCAGAGAAGCCCGTTCTCCTTATCATAGATAATACGTTTTTGTTTTACCAGACTAGTGATCAGAGACTTGATAGATGTTCTGTTTTTGGAAAAGAGCCGTAAGATCTGTTCATATTGCAGCGAATGGTAAGTTGTAATGAACCGGAGCAGTTGGGCACCTTCCCCTTGATAGATTTCATTTCTTGTTTTCATGGTAATCTCCCTTCATTATATAATAGGAAGTTTTACCTACACTGTACGCACAGAATACGTTTTTATTTTAGGGGAAGTACGCTGTACGTACTGTGTAAGTATTGGCTACTGTCAGCGAAAGGTTTACGGGTACAAAAAAAGCACCGATTAAGGTGCTGGAGAAAATAGGAATACTATAAGCAATATCAATTGTAACATGGGTAAAATTACTCTTCAATCGCAGAAGTGTGCCAATGTAGTGACACAATTATGTTGCAATGAATGACTATGAAAATATATTTCATCAAAATAATTATGTATAGATTATTTTATAATAATTGAAATTAATCAGCCATGTGTTGCCTATGTCCAAAGAGATAAAAAAAAGTGCAAAAAAAACAATAAATATGGTTGTAAATGCTCTGACATGGTATAAAGAATGTACTAATACATAAAAAAGTATTGGAAAGACAAAATGTGAAGGAGGTGACAAAATGAGTGTATATGAAACACCAAAAAGCGAAGGCGTAGAGCAGAAAAAACGTGTTGATTTAGGCTGTGGAGTAAACTGTGATTGGGGCTTCGGAGCAGGCATAGCGATTGCAATGATTGGTCCATTACCAGGACCAACGTAATGGTGAGAAAGCGTTTCTCAGAAAAGAGAAACGCTTTTTTAGAATTATACATTCATTAAAATATGATTAAACGAGAAGACATATTACATAAAACAACTTATGTTTGGAAAGAAAATGAAAAATATACCAGTATCATAAAAAATGATGGCAGTAGGGTGATTTTAAATAAAAAAGATTCTGATATCTGGAAAATAATCAATGACGATGATACCGTGGATGATATTATCCGTCATATGAAGGATACAATGAGTGCTAATCAGGTTGAAGACAGGTTAGAGGAATTTATTAAAATTGGTATTATAACTAACGAAGATATGTTTTGGGGGGATGACTTATTATAAAAAAGATTATGCTTATTATGCCAAACAGTAATAAGAATAAGCAGGTGGGATATTCAGAGAAGATGACAATGCCTCCTCTAGGTCTAATTTCCATTGGAGGATATCTTAAAATGCACGGTTATATGGTAGAAATACTTGATTTATTTACAAATCATATAAGGAAACAGGAATTTATAGATAAAATAAAAAATGCACATCCGGATATGATAGGAATAAGTGCATATACAGAAAATATTAATGCGGTTATCCATTTAACAAAGATAATTAAATCGGTGTTGCCAAAAATAATTATTGTTTTAGGTGGAGCACATGTGACTTTTTTGCCGGAAGAAGCTTTGCATCATAATACAGTTGATTATGTGTGCCGTGGAGAAGGAGAAATGACTTTTGTACAACTATTGGAGTGCCTTAATTATCATACGATTGATTTGTCAGAAGTGAAAGGAATTTCATATCGTGTAGGACAGGAGATTATACATAATGCAGATCGAGGATATATTGAAAATCTGGATAATTTACCGTGGGCAGAACTCGATGAAATTGAAATGCGAAGCTATGATATCAAGCAATTGATTATTACAAGTAGAGGATGTCCAGGAAAGTGTATCTATTGTGCTTCAGCTGCTCTATCGGGAACACGTTATAGAAATCGAAGCGCTCAAAATGTATTCAGTGAAATACATTATAAATATAGTATAAAAGGAGAGAAATACTTTGCTTTTTTGGATGATACTTTTACAGCAAATAAGAAGCGATTGTATCAGTTTTGTGATTATCTAAAGCAAGCCAATATGAATATAATATGGCGTTGTGATTCGAGAACAGATATTTTATCAAAGGAAATGATTGATAAAATGCAGGAAGTAGGGTGTACATCCGTACATATAGGTATAGAAAGCGGATCTCAAGATGTTATTAACAAAATTAATAAACATATAAGTTTAGAAAGGTCTGAAGAATTACTTGCATATATGTCGCAAAAAGGGCTTCAAGTAATGTGTTCTTTTATCATAGGGCATCATTGCGATACACATGAGACAATAAAAGAAACAATAGATATGGCACTGAAATTTCGTAAAAAGTATAAAGCAACTGTAGGTATAAGCATCAATACCCCTTTCCCAGGCACATATCTATATAATCATATGAAGGATTTAGGAATTAATTTGGAAATCAAAAATTGGTCTTCATTCGATTTAGTTCAGGCTGTATTTAGTACACCTAATATTACAAGAGCTGAGTTGCAAAATTATTATTATGAAATTCAATCAATGGTGATTTAGAGGAGGAAATTATGGAACGAATTGTTGTAGAATTAAAGGGAAATTTAACTTTCTGTGGAGTGGATAAAGGTGAGATATGTATTGAAGGTGAAAATGGAATATTGGTAGAAACAGATACAAAAAGCGGATTAAAAGTTTGGTGTCCAATAAAATCAATTGTTAAAAAGCATGAAATTAGAATAGAGGAGTGAGAGGAATGAAAATTTCATTAAATAAAAACGTTATTATAAAAGACTATGAAACCAAAGGGCTATTAATCGATGTAGAAAGAGCGGATTACAGGAAAGTCAACAGTTCTGGTCTCACCATTTCTAAATTTTTAAATAAGTATGGCGAAATATCAGTGGAAGAGTTACTTCTAAAATTATCGGATTTATATGAACTTCCTGAAGAAGTGTTTGGAGAGGAGGTTCAACAGTTTTTGGATGATATGATCGAAAAAGGTTTTTTTGTTAAAGATGGTGATTATTCTAGAATAGAAACAGAGGAAACCATTTGTCACCAGACGTCTAATGGGATTTGGATTAAAGTGACTAATAGATGTAATTTGAGATGTAGCTATTGCTATGCGGATTCTGGAGAAGGAGAAGCTAACGAATTAACGATAGAAGAAATAGAGAATCTTCTTATAGAATTAAAACCGAAAAATTATAATAAAATAGTCATTACCGGTGGAGATCCTTTGATGAGGAAAGATATAGTTGAAATTTTAAAAACTTGTAAAAAGTATGGAAAAGTTCAAATTTTAACAAATGGAACTATTGGAAATGCAGAATTATATAGAGAAATTATGGAGATAGTAGATGCAATTCAAATTTCTTTAGACTCTTATGAAGAAATACATCATGATAAAAATAGAGGAAAGGGAAGTTTTGTGCGCGCTGTAAATACGGTAAAAACTCTAACACACATTAATAACAAAAAAGTGATAGTTGCAATGACACCAACTCCAGATTATATGCCGGATATCGTTGAAATGATAAAATTTTGTCTAAATATGAATGTTAGACAATTACATATCAATAGATTTGTTCCCTATGGTCGAGCTAAAACTTTTGAAAATAAATTAAATATGGAGCAGTTTTATAAATGGGTGGATAGAGGATATGATTTTTTGCGAAATATCTATATTAACTATTATAAACAAAATAAGGAATTTATATTTAATATAGATGTTTCGAATGATTTATGTAATCAAGTATACTCAAAAGGAAGAAAAACATCATGCGGTGTTAATTGCAACCAGATTAGTATTGATAGTAATGGTAACGTATATTTGTGTCCTTCCTTACACATTGAAGAATTTGAACTGGGTAATATAAGAACAGATAATATTACTGAGATTATGGAAAAAAGTAAACAAAAATATGGAGAAATAGATGTCGAAATGTTATCTAAGTGTAAGAACTGTGAGATTAAATATTATTGTGGCGGAGGATGTAGAGCAATCGCATTTAATGAAACAGGCGACTTATATGGACAGGAGAGAAATTGTGACAATTATAGGAACAGAGTGTTTGATTTAATGCTGCAGTGATAAAGCCACACAGAAACGAAGCGGAGAGTGATCTGAAAAATGGAAAATATATATGGCTTTGCAGAACAATTATCTATAAAGAAGAGAATAGATAATAAGATAGTGATAAGTGGTTTAAATAATGGCAATTGGGTGCTAAGTCAAATTGAATCTATAGTCTTGCAGGAGTTTAATGGCGGTAGAGATTTAGAGGAGATTCTAGCAATACTTCCGGGCAGGGAAGTGAGCATTATAAAAATTTACGAGAATTTTATTGATAAAGGAATTTTAGTTAAGAACTCTGCTAGAAAAATTGATTTGTCAGCTAAATGGACTTTGGATGAAGTATTTTTTGAATTGACAAAACAATGCAATTTAAGATGTCATCACTGTTATATACCAAAGGAGATTGAGAAAAAGGAGCTAGGATTAGAAAAGTGGTTTCAGATTGTTGATTCCTGTAAAGATTTAGGAGTAGGTTTAATAAAATTAACTGGTGGAGAAGCAATGCTGCATCCCCATTTTTGGGATATAGTTAAATATATTAATAAAAATGGGATATCAATGCGTTTATATACGAATGGTTCTTGCTTGAATAAAAAAACAGTGGAGAATTTGAAAACAGTGGGAATTTCAGAGATTCAGATTAGTTTAGATGGTGGAACTGAAGAAACGCATGATACATTTCGCAATGCTCCTGGTAATTATAAACATATTTTAAGAACACTTCCTATTTTGATCCGATTTGAAATAAGAGTGATTTTATCATTTACAGTAACAGATTACAATGTAAACGAAATTAATCTCTTTATACGAGAAGCAAGGCAGTTTCCTAATGTGAAAATTGTAATTAGTCCATATATTAACTATCATCAGACTTATCAAGGAGATAGATTTGTAGATGTTAGCGAAGAAACAGTAGAAAAGCTAAAAGAATGTTTTGAGAACAATAAGAATATTTGGTCAGATAAAATCAAATATTCTTTGTCATTTTCCAATCGTTTTATAGGTTATTGTGGGTTTGGAATTTATAGTTTATACATAGATTCTTTTGGTAAGATTATTTTATGCCCATTATTGGGAAATATACAACTTGGAACTATAACGGATGGAATAGAAAATATCTGGGAAAATAGTAAAATATTAATGGAATATAGAAGTCATACAATAGCAGATGAGGGAATTACAGTGGTTGGAGGACCACATCCATCATTTAATGAAAGAGAAATGCTTGATGATATAGGAGCAGATTTTGTCATTAAGGGGGAGGGTGAGTTTACATTTTTAAAACTCCTTGAAAGCTTAAAATATCCTGTACAATATCCAATCAGTAGAGTAAAAGGAATTAGTTATAGGATTAAAAATGATATATACATATCAGAAAAAATAGAATATATAGAAAATCTTGATGCATTACCGTTACAAGCAATTGGAATTATTGACCCAGAGAAGTATTCAACAGCATTTACACTGATTACAAGCAGGGGATGTCCTGGAAATTGTGTTTATTGTGCATCTAGAGCGTTGTCTGGAAATAAATATCGAATGCGTTCCGCAGAGAATATTATCTGTGAAATTTATTTTCTGAGTGAAAAGCTGAATTCCAGAAAGTTTTTAATTTTAGATGATACATTTACGGCTAATAAGGAAAGATTAGAATATTTTTGCTTATTACTCTCTAAGTATAACGAAAAGTATGCATTTAGAATTGAGTCGCGCGTGGATGCTGTTAGAGAAAAAGATATAGATGCATTGAAGAAGGTAGGGTGTGAAGTTATTCACTTTGGAGTGGAAAGTGGTTCACAAGAGATAATTAAAAAGATTGGAAAGAATATTAATTTATCTTGGGCAAAGGAAATAATGTGTTATGCGAATAAGCAAAATATACATGTAGTTACATTACTAATTCCAGTAGTGTTTGCAATAATAAATCGTTCATTGATGACAAGTGTTTCCTTTGCTACATGTTTTATTGCTATGGCATCTGGATACACATTTTCAATTTCTGAAAAAAATGGAATGGAGCGCTTATATGGGATATTGCCTATTACAAAAAAAGAATTTGTTTTAGGGAGATATCTGTATACAATTATTATGGGTGGAATTGCAGTTCTATTTTCCTGTATTGTTCATCCAATAGTATTATTCATATTAGGCGATAAAGTGACATGGCAGCAGATAATTTTTACATTTCTATATGGAATACTCTTGTATAGCATTTATACAGTTTTTCAATTGCCAGGATACTATAAATACGGATCTATTAATGGAAGGATGTTTATGTATATACCGATTATTGGTTTTTTACTTGTGTTGTTTGGAATGGAAAAAGTTAATTTAAGTAAAAATGGATTTGCAATAAGTATATTTAGTAATTTGGGTATATTAGCGGCTGTGATAACATTTGGTATTATTTTAATCTACACAGTATCAATATGTATTTCTATTAGGATTATGAAGAATAAAGAGATATAGGAGATGGTTATATGGATTTGACGATTTTAATCGTTGTAGGTCTTATTCTTTTTGTAGGAATTCCAAGGAGAAATCGCTATGGGAAAAATAAGAAAAAGGATAAAGAAAAGGATTGAAAACAGTTTAAATTTTGGTTTAATGCAATATAAGCAATGGTTTAAACACAATATTATGAGATTGGTGAATATTCTGGTGATTCGAAATCATAAATCCGGCAATTTGGAAATCACCTTTTTGTGCTTGACCACTAATAAATTTCTATGGGGATATTTGTCAAGGCCTTGCCGTATCTACGGTGCGTAGCAGCCTTTACTAATATCTTTGTAGAAATAAAAATTAGAATACACAAAATAGATTCTTAAAGGCGATTTTCATATCACCGGACAGGTGATAGAAAGTCATCCGTAATATTCAATTGGTGTTATTGACTACACTCTATCAGGTGGTGGACAAGAGCCTGCTATGAGTAGAACTATATACCGAAACTCAGAAATAATAATATCGGACGAGCCTACTGCAGCATTAGCTCCTAAAGCGAATATGAGCTCTATAGCATGTTTGATAAGTTATTTTGTGGTAAAACCTGTATATATATTTCACATCGTTTGGCATGTACGAAGTTGATCGATAGAATTGTAGTATTTGAAAATGCAAAACTTATAGAGGACGGTACACATCAAGAATTGCTGAATTTACATGGGAAGTATTTTGAATTATTTAACATGCAAGCACAGTTCTATCAATAATATCATGGGAGGAGGAAGGACGTATTTATAAATTTGTAGAAATCAAAAATACATTAATTTTGTCCCGAAAAGTCCAGTCAGGTTTCCTTTATGATCAAGTAAAAGAAACTATAGAAAGTGAGGCAAATCATGGCTGGCGTTTAACTCAAGTTATAATACCCAATAAAGGAAAGCATAGCATATCTGGTAAAAAGCGTCTTAGATTAGGCGCCTTTTTTCCATGGTGTTATCAATTAATTTTTGAAAAAGATGAAAAGGAAAATGTGCTGTATGAATATAAATTTTACAGAGTACCTTTAGAAACTAAAGCACAGGGTTCTAATGTGGATTGTAAAGACGATTTCTATATGGTGAAAGATTTTCTTCTTTCTATGACGGACAACGATTGGAAGTTTAAGCAAATTGTTATCCCATTTGATGAAAAGAAAGGAATCTATTGTACTCTTGGATATGAAGTGATTTTTGAAAGGAAAAAATAATATTGCCTCAATCACATTCGGAGAATTTTACCGCAGTGTAGTACAATATATTTGGTAACTTATGGATAAAAGTATGAGGGTATAGATATACAGTATTTTGAGGTGTAGAAATTATAATTAGTGGATAGCTCATTTGAGAAATGAAAATATTGGCTATATCAAATAGATTTTACAAAGGAGAAATACATGGAGAGAGTTTTAATAATATCTTATATTATCAGTATGATACTTATGGTAGGCTTTATTTATTGTGTTTATAGGGAGAAATATTGGGTTTTTGAATTTGTAAATAAAATCAAGAAGCCGATACAACAACTTGTTTATGTTTTGCTTATGCTCATATCATCGTATGCATATATTTGCTTTTCGTTACTCATAGAGGCTAACTTTAATGCTGTGATATGTGCAGTGCTATTACTTCTTTTGATTTGGGCTATGGACTATCTGTTTTCTTTATGTTTTAAAAAAAGTGATTTGGGGATAAGTGAAAAAAAACGCTATATTTTTATGGCGTATGTGGGTGCCTGCATATCGGGATTTATTATTGCAAGTCGTGATGCTTCGAAATTGGCTTTAGAAATTCCAAATATAACAATTAGCGTTTTGATCGGAGCTTATGTACCTTTTACATTATTATTAGAGGATGGGAAAAAAGGGAAAGTAGAATTGCAAAGTATGAAAGAAGAATGGGAGGAAAAGTATAAGAAGACATTTCGTGAACGTAAGGCCAAAGACATTCTTTCTGTTCTACTATTTGCGATGGTATATGGCGTTTTACTGGGAGTGGCGTTATCTCCTGCTCAAAATATCATCAATGATATTGCTTCAGGGATAGGAATGGGGATGGCTACAGTGGTTGTTGCCTTTGTAGGTTTAGTTGAAGTGAAAAACAGGTTAACGAAAAGGAAGAATAAAAGAGAAGACGCAGATCAAGAGAAATCCGGTACAGAGTAGACGGGGGCAAGACAGCAAGAAATATTTAGCTGGAATTATTTCAGATGTATCTCGCAAGATTGGATGTTGATGCGATATAAATGCTATGATATACTGAAGTCCATATTATTAGATTTGTGGAGAAATAGGGATATCCAGGAGAAAAACTATAAAATTAAATTTTGCAGAAAGAAGGCATTTTTATGAAACTTGTAGGAAGCAGAAAATTAACATGGGGAATTTGCAGTATTGGTGTTTTATTAGCAATAGTAAGTGTGTTTTTCTTACCTCAGATTATTCCTGTTCATTTTGCAAATGGAATAGCAGATGATTTTGGAAATAAGGTAGAGATTTTTTTATTTCCTATTTTGCTACTCATAATTACACTTTTGACTGGGAAAGAAAACATTAAATATTTCCTGACACATTCAAAAACATTTTTGACAGATATACAGTATAATTTGATGATAGATGGTGTTCTCGGAATTATTTTGATTGCAGAAATTTATGTTATTTATGCTTCATTTGTGTAAGTGTTTCAACAAAAAATTCCAGTTTCTATAAAGAGCAAAGGAGAATGGTCATGATTGATATGCAGAATCAAGAGGAAATTCCGATCTTAGAGGATTTTGAGGCATATATTAGAAATCCGGTATTTATGCAATTTTGCTCCGAGATTAAAAAGAAGTACAGGTGCAATGAGAAAATAGAATTTAGCCGTTGTAGTTGGGAACGTGGTTGGAATGTAAAATTTAAAAAGTCTGGAAAAAGCCTGTGTACCGTATATCCCAGGGAAGGATATTTTACGGTACTGGTTGTGGTTGGAGAAAAAGAAAAAGAAGCAGTTGAAGCTATTTTATGGGAATGTACTTCAGAATTAAGAGAACTTTACGAAAAAGCAAGATGGGGAAATGGACAAAAATGGCTTATGATTGATTTAGAAGATCAAGGAGAAATGTTTGCGGATGTACTTCAGCTTATTGAAATTCGTAGGAGATAATTAATTTTGGAGTGTGGAACAAGGAGTAAAGACGGAAGACTGCGAGGTAAATGATGAAGGCGTATGAAAATAAAGAGGAACTAAAGGCAGAAATCAAGAGGGCTTACGACAAATATATTGCAGAGTTTGAGGATATCCCAGAATCCTTGAAGGACAAACGATGTATGGAGGTGGATCGAACACCTGCAGAAAATCTTGCATATCAGGTTGGGTGGACCACATTAGTATTGAAATGGGAAAATGATGAACAGGCTGGACTTCCAGTGAAAACACCATCGGATGGTTTTAAGTGGAATCAATTGGGGGAATTGTATCAGTGGTTTACCAATACCTATGCCAATTTATCTCTAAAAGAACTAATGGGCATGCTGGATGATAATATACAGAAAATTTTTACAATGATTGATTCTATGACGGAAGAGGAGCTATTTTTACCACATAAAAGAAAGTGGGCAGATGAAGCTACCAAAACAGCAGTATGGGAAGTTTATAAGTTTATTCATGTAAATACAGTAGCCCCCTTTGGAACATTTCGGACAAAGATTAGGAAGTGGAAGAAGCTTTTACTTTGACACACAGATAGAGTTTTAGAAAATATCGTGCTTTTTTGTGCAAAAGAAAATAAATATATAATGCTATTTGGAGTGCATATTCGGTTTCAGGATATGCACTTTTTTTTAATAAAATAAAAAGCGACAAACATTATTCAGATTCAAAGGGTATGAAATTGTGATAAATCTATACGGTATGCTTTGATGGTTTTTGAATTTAATTTTTTTATTGTTTCACATGTTTTGAGATATTCGGATATAAAATTTGATAATTGATCCATAATAGGCACCCTCCTTTGTTTTTTTCAATTATGAGTGCCTATATGGAAAATGTCGATTTTATTTTGGGAAAAACTTATTTAAAGTTTCCAGTGTCCCCTTTGCAGAAAATCCCCATAGTATGCTGCTAAGAGCGTTAATAGCAGCCTGCCTCCTTCGGTAGTACGTCCGGTAGGAGATACTGGGAACGTGCTTTTCCAACTCTTCCAGGATTTCCTCTGTGTTTTTCAGTTCATGGGGAGACAGAAAGGCGTAATATAATATCCAGTAATATTCTTCCCCATGTTTATGATTTTTCCGGAGCAGATCCACAGAAGAGAGAAGCAGCTTTATCATTTTGTTACTGCGGGCAATGCTTTTTGCCCATTCTTCAATCTGGCTGTCTCCCAGATCTGCTCCTGCAGCATAGATGGAATCTAGAAATTCGTCTACACTGGTGTTGTATTCCAGTTGGAATTGAATTTCCACCTGCCGGACAGCAACCATCAGGCTATAAGTAGAATCCCGGTAACAACGGAGCAGTTTATAGGTATCATGGTACAGCGGATTATTTTCTACTTCAGCAGAAACAGGGTGGTGATTTTTCTTTGCCATTATACAACCCCTCCTTTCAACAGAACTTCTGGGATTTCAGCGAAGGCAGGTAAGGTATGCTGCAGAGGCGGAGTATGCCCTGGGACGTTGGTGACGGCGGGATTTTCCGGTTTTAGTTTTAACTCAAACTGATAGGCGGCTTTCCCCCAGGGGCAGATAATACGTAGTGAATATAGATATATACTATCCTTGCAGGCTGATAAAGGAGATAATATATACTTTGTTTTGGGGCATCTACAACAAGAAATGCCTTGTATTTCCAGTATTTCAGCGACTTTGCGAACAATGGCTTTGATGTGTGATTCTGGAACGCAGGAGCCTTCCTGTGAAACGATGATTTGTTCGTCAGTAATAGATTCTGAAACGCATTCAGAATTGTTTTTAACAGGCAAGGTGTCTTCGGGTATATGTATTGGCAGTTGCATTTTCATGGCAACTTCCTCCTTATCAATCATGACATCACTGATATTAAACATAACGGACAGATAATTACGTAGATATACCATGCTGCCATGTTTCCCGGAATAGGAAATCAGTGTGATCATGTCGGTATCTTCAAGTTTTTTAAGCAGACGGGACACAGAAGATTTCGACTGTTTCCAACGTCTGGCAAGTTCCTGATAACTGAACAAGGGATTTCCAGTCTGATTGCGAAAATATACTACCGGACCGGCATCAGAGCCTTGCACAGATGGATCATTATAGACTGCATGAATCCAAAGATCCAAAAGAGCATCCATTTCCGAACATTTTCCTAGTCCGATTAGTTTATGAACATCTGCGATTGGAAAAAAGAAAAACCCGATGTCTTTTTTGCATGGGTAATTATAGGAAAGGGCAGTATTATCTTTTGGCCAGTCTTTGATCTTGTATTGGATAATCTTATTTTTTTCGTGTAGTGAGTAGGTTAGAAGGTTTTGCTCTACCAGGGTATCCAGTATGGATATGACCTGGTGCTGGAATTTTTGGCGGAAGTGAATCTGTAGTTCTTTAAGAGAACAGATCCATTCTCCAGGAACAACTTTGTAAGTAAGGTGTTCGATGTTCCGATAAGAGGAACTGTAATTTGCATAAGAACATAAAATGAGAAAATAAAAAAGACAGGAACCTCCGTTGGTACGGATGCTTCTGTCTTTCATAAGGGTTTGTATAAATTCCCGGTAAATCCGGCAGCGTGGAAAATCCACAATTTGTTTTAATTCTAATTGATAATTCACGATAAACCTCCATATAATATTGTAGTTGTAGTAAAATAATTGTAGACGAAAGATACTAAAATGTTTATAATATGCCCATAGGGGTGCTAAGTGGCATAGATTTGGCACAGTAAAATACCTGATATGGCATGAAAGCAACATGAAAATTAGGGTGGATATAAGGTGGACAGTTTGGAAAACCTTAGAGTTTTAGAGGGTTCCGAGGTTTTTTTCCGGGGTCTGCAACACCTCTATCCCCGGTTCAAATCCGGGTGGCACCTCTTAGAAAGCCCTGGAAAGATGAATTTCCAGGGCTTATTTTTACTATAAAAATGTACTTGCTGAAGACCGTGAAGACAGACTTCTGGAAGATCGGACAGCATCCTTTCCTGATGCTGTCCGACAGATCAGGAAAGGATGCTGTCCGACAGATCAGGAATTTTTTTCCGTAAGCAGGATTCGTTCACGATTATAAACCAGATGAAGGTACATGGCATCCTGAGCACGCAAAGCGTCATGCTCTGCAATGGCAGCTCCTTATACAGGAATCTGTTTTATGCCTACCGGCGGGATCAATGCGAAAAACCTTGAGGACTATCTTTCCTGTGACAAAATCCTCTGCTGCGGCGGAAGCTGGATGGTAAAAGGAGATCTTGTGAAGGCAGGAGAATTTGACAAAATAAGAGAACTGACAGCAGAAGCAAAAAAGCTTGCGGATTCCATAAGAAAGTAATCAAACTTAATACACATATTCAATAAAAAAAGCAGAACCCTGCACAACCAGGCAGAGTTCTGCTTTTTTGTCAATTATTGTGAAAATAGATCAATGAAGTAGGATCGGCAGAAGCTTTTTCCGCTTCAGCTGCCAGATCAGCTACAGGATCCGCAGAAGGTTTCCGAAGATCCATTCGGTAAAGATAAAAGATCCCACCGAAGAAACCGGGAATCAGTCCGGCGTATCCACCGGCACATAAGATCACAGTCAGCTTCACCATCAGTTCTGTCTGAAGTTCCAGACAAACAAGTAATCCTGCAAGAATTCCGGCTGCACTCCATCCAGCTGTCAAAAGTGCAAGAAAAACAGCTGGCGCAGGGGCCTTTTTTAAATTTTGATCTAAGTGATTCCACAGTACTTTATACATAATCCATTCCTCCTGTTTTGCTGGAATTATACTTCTGCTGTTGTCAGCAACAGTCAGCTATAATATTGATTTCCTTTATTTGTCTGTATTATAGAAAAGAAATGTAAAATACAAATGCGCAGGAATGAAAAATCTTTGTAAAATATAAGTAGAAATTGCATTTTGAATTAAGAACCGATATACTTATAAATATAGTTATTGATAATATTCGATCACAGCCGAAAACATTTTTCTACAGCTGTGATACGTGAGTGAGAGAATTAAAAGGGGGCAGATAAAAGCCCCCTGAAATCATATAGAGAGTAAAGAGGAGGGGTGGAAATGGAGCATACGGAAGAATATGTGAAGCTGGAGAATGTATCCAAAATCTATGGCTCAAAAGAAGTGAAGATCATAGCTGTGGATGAGATCAGCTTCCGGATAAAAAAAGGAGAATTTGTGGTTGTGGTAGGACCAAGCGGTGCCGGAAAGACAACGGTGCTGAATATCCTGGGCGGAATGGATAAGGCCACATCCGGCAATGTCTGGATCGATGGAAAAAATATTGCAAAATATACAGACCGGCAGCTGACCGGATACCGGCGGGAGGATATTGGATTTGTATTCCAGTTTTATAATCTGGTGCCAAATCTGACTGCATTGGAGAATGTGGAGCTTGCGCTTCAGATCTGTAAGGATCCTCTGGATGCCAGGACAGTTCTGGAGGAAGTAGGGCTGAAGGAGAGACTGACCAATTTTCCGGCACAGTTATCCGGCGGTGAGCAGCAGAGAGTTTCCATAGCCAGAGCGCTGGCGAAGAATCCAAAGCTTCTGCTCTGTGATGAACCTACAGGAGCGTTGGATTATCAGACCGGCAAGGCAATCCTGAAGCTCCTTCAGGATACCTGCAGGGAACGGGGCATGACGGTTATTGTCATTACTCACAACTCTGCATTGACACCTATGGCCGACCGTGTGATCAAGATCAAAAACGGCAAGGTTTCCAGGATGACTGAAAATGCACATCCCACACCAGTGGAAGAGATTGAATGGTAGGTGACGGAATGAAAGCATTACACAAAGATTTCTGGATGGAGATCCGGAAAAGTAAAGCACGTTTTATCTCGATCTTTCTGATCGTGGCACTGGGCGTTGCATTTTTTTCCGGAATCCAGGCGTCTTCTCCGGATATGAGATATTCCGGAGATGCTTATTATGAAGCGGCAAAGCTGATGGATCTGAAGATCCAGGGAACCCTGGGACTGACGCAGCGTGATGTAAAAGCGGTATCGGATATTGACGGTGTGGAGCTGGCTGAGGGCGGCTACTCTACGGATGTTATGAGTGGAGAGGACGATGCCAGGAAGGTTCTTCATCTGGAATCTATCAGCAGCAATTTTAATCTACTTACAGCAGATGAAGGAAGGATACCGGAAAAAAGCGGCGAGATTTTTCTGGACAAGCCATTTGCAAAGAATCGGGGGTATAAAATCGGGGATACCATATCTGTCAGTGAGGATGGAGACAGTGAGCTTCTGAAAAAAACAACCTATACAGTTGTGGGAATCGGAAGCAGCCCTCTTTATATTTCATTTAACAGAGGAAATACGACTCTTGGATCCGGTGAGGTCAGCGGCTTCGGATACATTCTTCCAGAGGATTTTGATCAGGAGGCTTTTACCCAGATCTATGTTATGGTTCATGAGTCCGGGGATGTGATCAGCTATACCGATGCCTACGACAAGCTTATCAGGAAAATACAGAAGCGTGTGGAAGGCATCGAAAAAGAACAGTGCAGCCTGCGCTACGAGGAGATCGTCGCAGAAGCCAATGAAAAACTGGATGATGCCAGAAAAGAGCTTGAGGACGGAAAGAAGGAATCAGAGGAAAAACTTGGCGACGCGAAGAAAAAGCTGGATGATGGGCAGAAGAAGTATGAGGATGGAAAAAAAGAGTACGAAGATGGAAAACAGCAGCTCAGTGATGCAAAAAAGGAGCTGACCGATGGAAAACAGCAGCTTGCTGACGGAAGAAAGCAGATTGAAGATGGATGGTCTCAGCTTAACAGCGCAAAACAGCAGGTGGAAGACGGTCTGTCCCAGTTAAATGCTGCCAGATCCCAGCTTGCTGACTCCGAAGCACAGATAAATGAGAAGCAGGCAGAGCTGACTGCCGGATATGAACAGCTGACTGCCGCAAAACAGCAGGTAAGTGACGGTGAGGCCCAGCTCCGGGAAGCGGAGAAAACACTGGAAAGCAAACAGTCTGAGCTTGACAGTGGAAGAGAACAGTTGGAAAAGGGAAAGAATACGATCAAAGAAACAAAGGCTGCTCTCACCGGTCAGAAAGAACAGTGTGAGGCAGGACTTGTACAGGTTTCCGAGGGCGAATCCCAGATCAGTTCCAGTGAAGAAGTCCTTTCCGGGCAGCAGGCACAGCTGGATGAACTGACCAGCCAGAAAGAGGCATTAAGCAGTCAGGTGGCGGAGCTGCAGGCGCAGTATGATGCCGGTGCGGAAGCAGGAAAAACCGAGGAAGAGCTGGCGGAGCTTTCCACGCAGATCCAGACTTTAAATGGTCAGATCAGTGCAATGGAAGAACAGATAAATGCCGGTCAGGCCCAGATCGACGGGGCGCAGGCAGAGCTTACTGCAAAAAAATCAGAGCTGGCCCAGACAAGAGCTGAATTGGAGAGCAGCCTAGGTCAGATCAATGAGGGCTTCAGCCAGATCAAAGAACAGGAAGAGACACTTTCCGGGACAGAGGCACAGCTGAATGAAGGCCAGGAAGAACTGGATAAAGGGAAAAAAGAACTGGAAACAAAGAAAGCAGAGCTTTCCACGGCAAAAGAAGAAATTGCGACAAACCAGGCAACTCTGGATGATGGCCAGAGTCAGCTGGATTCGGCCAGAGCCCAGCTCAGCTCAGGGCGGCAGCAGCTGGAGGAAAAACAGGCCCAGTTAAATGCCGGTCAGGCAGAGATCCAGGCCAACACAGAAAAGCTTACCAGCAGTCAGGCAGAACTGGATGCAAATGAACAGAAGCTCCTGGATGGTGAAAAAGAGATCCGGGAAAATGAACAGAAATTAAAAGACGCCAAAAAAGACCTGGAAGACGCCAAAAAGAAGCTTTCCGATGGAAAGAAAGAATATCAGGACGGCAAAAAAGAAGCCGATGACAAAATTGCGGAAGCCCAGCAGAAGATCGAGGATGCCCAGAAAGAGGTGGATGATATTGAAACACCGGAGTGGATCATCTCAGACCGCAATGACCTTCCGGAATATTCGGATTTTGGTGATAACGCAGAGCGACTGAAAAACATCGGAAAGGTTTTCCCGATGATATTCTTCCTTGTAGCGGCTCTGATCAGTCTTACCACGATGACACGAATGGTGGAGGAACAGCGAACCCAGATCGGAACCATGAAAGCGCTAGGATACGGAAAAGCATCCATTGCATCAAAGTATCTCAGCTACGCATTTCTGGCTACAGTAGGCGGAAGTATCGCAGGAGTACTTTTCGGAGAAAAGGTTCTTCCGTTTATTATTATCCAGGCGTATGGGATCATGTACTGGAATATTGGCGATCACATGCAGCTGGATTATGAGTTACAATATGCACTGATCGCTTCCGGGGCAGCGGTGATCTGTACTATGGGCGCTACACTGTTTTCCTGCGCAAAGACCCTGGCAGAAACACCGGCATCTCTGATGCGTCCGCCTGCACCGAAAGAAGGAAAACGGATCCTTATTGAACGGAGCAGCTTTATCTGGAAGCATCTGAGCTTTTCCTGGAAATCGTCCATGCGAAATCTTTTCCGTTATAAAAAGCGTCTTTTTATGACCATTTTCGGAATTGCAGGAAGCATGGGACTGATGCTTGTAGGATTCGGACTTTATGATTCCATTATGGATATTGCAATTCTCCAATATGACCAGATCCAGCACTATGATGCCATGGTGATCAATGATGAGGATGCCACAGACAGCCAGGAAAAGGATCTTCTGAAATTCCTGGACGGAAACAGCGAGATCGATCACTATACCCGTGTGCAGCTCACCAAGATGACGGCACCAAAAGAAAAGGGAAGTGTCAGTATCTATGTGTATGTTCCGGAAAATACGGAAAATTTTAAAGAGGATGTAACGTTACGTGACAGAAAGTCCCACGAGCAGTATGAGCTTACCGATGATGGAGCGGTGATCTGTGAAAAAACGGCTTCTCTTATCGGTGTGAAAACAGGAGACGAGATTACCCTGGAGAAAGACAACAGAAAATATAAAGTAAAGATCACTGCTGTCACGGAGAACTATATGGGACATTACGTTTACATGACCCCACCCTGCTATGAAAAAACATTCGGAGAGAAACCGGAATATTCAAGTACAGTATATACTATGAAAGAGGATGCAGAGAGTGATCTGGAAACTCTTGGAAATGCAATCCTGAAATATCCGGCAGCTTTAAGTATCAGCTATACAAGCAGCACAGCAGGTCAGGTAGAGCGAATGCTGGGATCCCTCGGAGCGGTGATCTGGGTCCTGATCATTTCTGCCGGAATGCTGGCATTTGTGGTACTGTATAATCTGAACAACATCAATATCACAGAGCGTCAGAGAGAGCTTGCAACATTGAAGGTCCTGGGATTTTATGATGGCGAAGTTTCCCAGTATGTATTCCGGGAAAATATCCTGCTGTCCTTCATAGGAATTCTGGCAGGCGCAGTGTTCGGAATCCTCCTTCACCGGTATGTGATCACAACCGTTGAGGTAGATGCGGTGATGTTCGGAAGAAATATCAAGCCAATAAGCTTTGTTTACAGTGGAATCATTACCTTTGGGTTCTCCATGTTTGTAAATATGGTGATGCATTTTAAGCTGAAAAAGATCAATATGGTAGAGTCACTGAAGAGCGTGGAATAAAATAATGAAATGATAAGACTGCCTGCATACAGGAATTTTACATATTTCCCTGTATGCAGGCAGTTTTGTAATGAATATCCTGAAAGACTGGGATGACCATGATCTGCCTGAAGCTAATTTTGTAAGTATTTCACAATTGAAATGTAAACGTTTTCCTATAAAATGTAACCATAGAATTCTTCCGGAGGAATTTTAAATATGGCAAATATAGATATTAAATTTATCGCGAAAAAAAGCGGGTGTTCGATCGCTACAGTTTCCCGTGTTATCAACCGTTCCAAACCAGTCAGCGAGAAGCTGCAGAAAAGAGTGGTAGATACCATCAGAAAGTACAATTATAATCCCAGCGTTCACGCACAGTATCTGGCTGGTAAGAAGTCAAAACTGTTCGGCTTTATAATGACAAACTACATTAATCAGTATCAGCTTCTGTTGTTTCGGTATCTGAATGAGTTTGCATGTAAGATGGGATATGGCTGTATTATCCGTTATTGCAATTCAGGATTTGAGGAAAAACTGGAAGCATTAAGAGAACTGGAGATCAGAGGAATCGAAGTCTGCTTTAGCCTTTTTCTGCTCTCACGGGAAGAGGAAGCGTATATAAAAGAAAATTTTAGGATTAAAGTCTGTCATATGCAGTCACCGGAAATGCGTTTGAATATCATGGAAAAAAATGAAAGCTCTGTCTATGAGACCATATGCTATCTTGCCCAGCTTGGCCACAGAAGGATAGGGGGCATCTTTTGCATTGACGAAATGGACGACAGCTTCCTTATTGCAAGGAAACGGGGATTTTTAAGAGCTGTAAGGCAGATGCAGCTGGATCAAGAAGAATCCCTGATTGCAAATTATGCTTAAACGGAATGCCAGTTCCGCTACTGCGGAACTGCTATTCCATTTTTAACGGTACGAAGTACCG
>NZ_RCXU01000035.1:0-27558 GCF_004167315.1 Blautia sp. aa_0143 | reverse complement strand
ATACAGCTTAAGCAACAAGATGGATAATTCCTTACTGGCTGTAAGGGATATTAACCATAAATATATTGTAGTAGAAAAGAACATGCAAAAACAAAAAGATCACTTCCAGAAAATTTTGAAGTTATACCAATCTGGTATGCACCAAAATGGAAATATTTATTGAATTGTGTTCGTGTATTAGGCGATGTGAATTTGTATAAAGAATTGTTTTTGTTAGGAAAGAAAGGTCAATTAAAAATAGGACGTATAATAGATTTGTTTATTTATTTAAGCAGATCGAATTATGAAATGAGAAAAATCAAAAAAAGTGTAGAATTACAGAAATTGAAAAATGCAATTTTCTATTCGTACAGATTTGAGTATCAACCATATGTTGCTATGCTTTTGAGAAAAGAACTTAAAACAGATAATAAAATTATATCACGTGCACATCGCTACGATTTATATGAAGAATTTAGAAAAAATAAATATATACCATGTAGGGAGTTATTGATAAAGAACTTAGATGCTGTTTATCCATGCTCAGAAGATGGCACTTGCTATCTGCAAAGTAGATTTCCTAAATACAAAAATAAGATTAAAACAAGATTTCTAGGAACGTTAGGATGCGGACAAAAGAAATATAATAAAGAGGATGAATTAAGAATTGTCAGTTGTTCTAACGTAGTACCAGTTAAAAGATTAGATTTAATAGTGGAAACATTACAGCATATTTTGGATATCAATATTAAATGGACTCATTTTGGTGATGGGATTATGATGAATCAAATAAAAGAAATGTCAAGAGAATTGCCCGAGAATATTAAAATTGATTTCCGTGGAAATGTCAAGAATAGTGACTTATTGGAAGTATATAAAAATAATCAATTTGATCTTTTTTTGAATGTTAGTTTATCAGAAGGAATTCCAGTATCTATCATGGAAGCTTTATCATTTGGAATTCCCTGTATTGCTACAGATGTAGGCGGAACTAAAGAGATAGTTATAGATGGATATAATGGATGGTTGCTGAAAAAAGATTTTAAAGAAGAACAGTTAGTAAATATCATAAGAAATTATTGTAATTTGAATAATGAGCAAATTTTAAAATTGAGAGAATGTGCATATGAGTCTTGGAAAGAAAAATATAATGCGAAAAAAAACTACACAACTTTTGTAGACAAATTACAAAAAATATAATTTCTTAACTTATATTTTGTGGGAGTAAATAAAATAGAATGAATGAAGAATTAATTAGTATAATTGTGCCGGTTTATAATGTTGAAGCATATATCCATCAATGTATTAAAAGTATTATAGAGCAAAGTTATAAAAATTTAGAAATCATACTCGTTGATGATGGGAGTAAGGATAAAAGCGGAAAAATATGTGATGATTATGCAAGAAAAGATAAAAGAATAAAAGTTATACACAAGAAAAATGGTGGATTATCCGATTCAAGAAATGCAGGAATCACTGTTGCTACGGGTAAATATATAGCATTTGTGGATAGTGATGATTGGATAGAAAAAAACATGTATGAAAAAATGTACAATGAATGTGAAAAATTCGGAGCAGATATATGTATATGCGGATTTTTTAGAGAGTACAAAGATAAGACGATTTCTGAGTGTAATTTTGGAGAAAGAGTATATGATACAGAATCTGCACTTGAAGAGTTGATCAAAGGGCGAGTAATTAAAGATCATGCAGGGACTAAATTATATAAAAGATTTTTGTGGGATAATGTAGAATATCCTGTCGGAAAAGTGTATGAAGATATACGGACGACATATAAAATCATACAGAAATCAAAAATGGTATGTCTGTTACCAGATAGCATGTATCATTACAGGCAAAGAAAAGGGAGCATTGCAAGATCTGGATTTTCTGAACAGAAGATAGAATGGTTAGAAGCTGTTAAAGAAATGGAAGCAAATATAAAGAAAAATACTTCTGAATATGATGAAGTTTTATATAAAAGAATTATGGAAGTCGAATGTAGCCTATTGAGAGAGTATTTTTTGTATAGTACAGAAGAACAGCTTAAAAAAAATTATTTGTTAGGGAAAAAAATATATTTAGATATAAGAAAAAACAGAAGAATTTTCTGGAATAGAAATACAACAAAAGTATTTAAGTTAATTTCTTTGATGTCTTATTTTCCCATGGGAGTTACAGCGAAAATTTTTAAAAGTAATGCAATGAAACAGTATATTGAAAAAAAATATGTTTATTATGTATAATAAGGAGCAAGATTTTTGAAAAAAATATTATTTTGTATTGATTCATTAAAACCTGGTGGTGCTGAAATAATTATGTGCAATACTGTAAATGAATTAGTAAAAGATTCGAATTTGGACATTACAGTTCAGTTACTTCAAAAAGAACAAAAGTTGAATCTTGATGAAAAAGTAAAAGTTAATACATTTATGAATAATAATATCTTTTATAGAAGAATAATAAAATGGATGCCTGCATCTATTCTTCATAAATTGATTATAAAAGAAAAATATGATTATGAAATTGCATTTATGGAGGGTGCATCAACAAAAGTTATATCAGGATGTCATAATAAAAAGACAAAAACATATGCATGGATACATACAGATATGGAAAAGTACAGATGGTCACAAAGAAGTTATAGAAGTGTAAAAGAAGAAAAAAGAGCATATTCGAATATTGATAAAATATTTGCTGTTTCTTCAGATACAAGAGATATATTTGAAAAAAAATACAATAAGCCAGCAACATATGTGCAAAATATATTGAATGATAAGAAAATAAACATATGTGCTGATAAAGAGAAAAATATTTATGGTGATCATCAATTTCATATAGTATCTGTTGGTTCTATAAAACCTATAAAAGGATATGAACGGCTTATTAAAGTGCATAGAGCATTAAAAAATGAAGGCGTAAAATGTGTACATTACATTTTAGGTGATGGACCTTCTTATGCAGATTTAAAACAAAAAATTACAGAGAATGATTTAGAAGATAGGATTATATTGAAAGGATATATAGAGAATCCTTATCCGTGGATTAAAGAAGCAGATATGTTGGCGTGTGTTTCATATGCAGAAGGATATAGTAGTGTTGTATGCGAAGCGGTAATTTTGGGAGTTCCGGTTATTACAACAGAATGTTCAGGAATGAAAGATATTTTAGGTGATTCTGAATATGGATTAATTGTAAAAAATGATGATATTTCAATAATAAATGGGATAAAAAAAATGGTAACCAATAAAGAATTTTATCAAAAATATTTATTGAAAGTAAAAGAACGAAGAACAGAATTTAGTGTTGATAATGCTGTTAAACAATTGAAAACTAAATTGGAAATTTAGGAGAAAAAAGCATGAGTAGAAATGTTAGGTATCTTTTGTTAGTTTTTTTTAATTGTTTATGTATAGTGTTTTTTTTGATTTTTAATATAGATATGCTATTTGGAATTGCAATGTTATTATGGATTGATTTGATCGTTTATGCAGTTTCAAAATTTAATGAACGAAGTGTTTTTTTTGGCTTTTTAGTAACTTTTTTTATATTTCTTATGGGAAGACAAATGTTGGAAATCTTTGGATTGCATAAAATAGAAACAGATTTTCCTGACAGTGTTCAAAAAAAAACAGAAATAACGCTTCTATTAAGCTTAATGGGTCTGTTTGGGGGATATATTATAAGCGGATATATAAAGAACTCCAAAATGAAAATTAGAATCAAAAAGAAACAGAACAATGAGCAAACGTTGCTAGTTCCGTATATTAGAAAGGTTAGTAGTATACTTTTTCGGATTACATATATCTTTGCAATATTGAAAGTTTTAGAGTCCGCGATTTATGTTTCATATGCAGGATATTTATCAATGTATACGTCCTTTTCGAGTAACTTACCATATATTATACAAAAATTAGCCGAGTTATCACCTATATTAATGTTTACATATTTAGGAACACTACCATCCAAAAAAGAATGTCAATGTAATATAGTTTTATACATAATATATCTTTTATCAACTCTTGCAACAGGAAGACGATTTGAATGTATTGGTGGATTGCTATTGCTTGTTGTATATTATGCATTACGAAATGAAAATACAGATAATCAGAAAGAAAGATGGATTGATAAAAAAACAATATTGATTATAGGGATAGGCGCATTAGGCATTATTATTGTTGCCAATATTATTGGAACTTCCAGATATGGAACAGAATCTTATCAAAAAACTAACGGATATTTGCTTGATTTTATATATCAACAAGGTGTGAGTATTAATGTTATAAAGAGATATATTGAATATGGAGCAAATTTGCCAAAGGGAAAATTGTATTTTATAGGATCGACCTTATCTGTACTTGCAAGGAGTCCAATAGGAAGAATATTAAATATCGCGGTATATGGTGGAAATACAGTTGAAAATGCTATGAATGGATTTTCATTTGCACATGCTTTGTCATATTTAGTAATGGGAAAACAATACTTGAACGGTAATGGTATGGGATCTTCATATATAGCTGAAATTATGTATTCTTTTGGATATATGGGAGTATTCATTGCAAATATATTTTATGGTGTTTTTTTACGTAAATTTTTTAAACTTAAAAAAGATAAAGTTTGGATTAATACAATTATTATTATCATGATGAAATCATTGTTTTTTGCTCCAAGGGGATCGTTTGACGCCTTTTTTTCAGATCTGTTATCCGTTAATGTATGGTTGACGCTTATTTTTGTTTATTTGTTCTCTAGTATGATTTATAAAAATAAGAAAAAAACGTATGCTAAAAGAGGAAGAAACGTATGAAAGAAAAAAATATATATTTATTAAAAAATCTGATACTGTTTTTTTTAGCTAGTTTTCTTCCTAAAACAATTTCTTTTTTTTTGGTTCCATTATACACAAATTGTTTATCAACTACAGAATATGGGACAGCGGATTTATTGATTAATACAGTTTCATTATGTGTACCGATTTTAACTTTAGTGGTTCAAGATGCAGTAATGAAATTTACATTGGATAATCAGCATGATAAAAAAATTGTGTTTACAGTAGGAATTAAAATTACATGCATAGGTTTTCTTATATTATCTATCGGATGTACACTGTTAAAAACTATTGGAATATTAAAATTAGATTATTTTTATATTTTGTTTTTAGTCTCAAATTATTTAGTATCTGCTTTAGTTGAAATGATTTCTTATTTTTGCAGAGGAATAAATCAAATAGTAATTTTAACAGTTTCCAGTGTAGCACAAACAATGACAACTATAGTATCAAATTTGTTATTTTTGCTTGTATTAAAAAGTGGACTTAAGGGATACTTGTTTTCTATTTTACTAGGATATTGTGTTAACATATTAATTGTGTTTTTTGGAGCTGGCTTACATAAATATATTGATTTTAGACATAGAGATAAAAAACTGGAAAAAGAAATGTTTATGTTTAGTGCTCCATTAATCGCAAGTTCATTATCTTGGTGGATAAATAACGCTTCAGATAAATATATATTGACATATATGTGTGGTTTATCTGTGGTTGGAATTTATTCTGTTGCATATAAGATTCCAACGATTTTATCTGTACTGGGAACGGTAATATCAAAAGCATTTACGATATCAGCGATAAAAGAAATTGACACAGATGATACAGATGGATTTTTAGGAAAAAGTTATTCTTTGATAAGTTATGTCATGACTGTAGGATGTGCTGTATTAATTTTATTAAATCCGTTTTTATCAAAATTGCTGTTTGCAAAAGATTTTTATATAGCATGGAAATTTGTTCCTCCACTTTTAATTGCGTTTTTGATGTCAGCAATTTCTGGAACGTGTCAAAGTATACTTACAGCAATTAATAAAACAACTATAATTTCTTTTACAGCAATTTTAGGAGCGTTTGTAAATGTTATTCTTAATATTATATTAATTCCTTTATATGAAGGATATGGTGCTGCGGTAGCAACTATGTTCAGCTTTTTCGTCTGTTGGATAGGAAGATATTTAGAGTTGAAGAAATATGTTAAATTCAAGAACAAAATTTCAAAGGAAATAATAGCTTATTCTTTGGTAAGTATAGAAATGATTTTAGCGTATGAAGAAAATAAATATATCTGGATGGAAAGCTTGATAGTTGTTTTGATTATAGTGTTGTATCATAAAGAAGAAATTTATTTTATTAAGAATATATTTACAAAGAAAAAATATGTTATGGAGAAGAAAAAGTGAAAAGATTGATAAGATACTTAAAGATGTTGTATATAGTATGTTGTAAAGGGGGATATGCCAGAGCAAAATTATAAAAAAAATGGGAATATTTTAAAAAGCAAGGTGAGAATTGTTTCTTTCAACCTTGGAATTTTGGATCAGAACCGTATTTAATTTCATTTGGAAATAATGTTCATATAGCAAGTGGTGTTACATTTGTAAACCACGATGTTACAGCTTATATGTTTCAAAATATGGATAATAAGAAATATAAAATGAGATATGGCGAGATTAAAATAGGAGATAATGTTTTTGTCGGGACTAATAGTACAATTTTATATGATGTCAAAATTGGTAATAACGTTATTATTGGAGCTGGGAGTTTGGTGAATAAATCAATTCCTGATGGTGTTATAGTAGGTGGAGTCCCTTGTAAAATAATAGGAAAGTTTGATGATTATAAAAAAAGAATAGAATTTATAGATAATATGTAAAAGATAAAATTTATCAAGAATATATGATGAGAAATGATACAAATTAATCATAATATTCAAAATACCCAGGAAGCCTCACGCTTCCTGAGCATTTTCTCAAATTATCATTTCTCCCGCAATTTCAGAACATCCGCAAGTGGAAGTCCTGAAAATCTGGAGATATCCTCAGGAGAGAACCTAGAATCCTGCAGCATGCGCTGTGCAGTAAGTAAAGCATGTTCCTGAAGACCTTGAGATAGACCTTCGGCACGTGCATCATCGCACATTTCCTGAACAGCTTGACACATATTAACGCTCCTTTCTGTTTCTGTGAAACGTAAATGGATACCGGTTATGGAGTCAATGACCCGGGCTGCTTTGAGTTCGAGTGACCGGAAACCGGGGTTCTGTGATGTGAGCTCCTGAAGTTTCCGTTTATCTTTGGAGTATTTAATGAAGAGCATGACTTCTTTGAGATTGCTCTCGAGTTTGTCAAGTTCTTCATCCTTTATCTCGGCAGGTGAGAAGAGATTGATCCGGTAATCCGGGACCAGAGAAAGAATCTCGGGATCCTGGACAGAGAGCATTTCGTGGAGGCTTCTGGGAGCTTTCCAGGTATCGGAGCCGAAGTATACGACTACGGTGATGACCGGAATCAGCCGGTCATCCTTGTAGAAGCCGGTGAGATATTCTCCGGATGTGGAGGGCCATTGCTTTGCTTCTCTGTGTGATCTGGCGGAATTTTCCACCTGCCCTGCGTATTCTAATGCATCATAGATCATGTTCTTGACCGGCGAAAAAGCGGACGTTCGCATTCCGCTTTGCTACATGCTCATGAACGCAATTGCTTTGCACTTGCGTTACATAGTGTTGTTCCGACTGGTTCTCAATCCTCAGGAGAAGATAAATTCTTGAATCATCATGCATAACATTAAGAGATTTGAATTCGTCCCGGAATTTCTGGACAGGAACTTCTGAAGTGCCGGATCCGTAGGGGACAGCGATAGCTGTGGTATCCAGTGGATGAAGAGTGTCAGAGTCTATGATGTTTTTTCCTTTGTACAGCATATGGTTGAACACATCCGTAAAAACGCGGTTGTCAGCCATGTAATCTTTGGTGATGGTATCCTTTGTACCCATAGGTTTCACCACCTTCGATCTTGCTATGTGATCAGAGTTATTTTATCATCTGATCCATTTTCGGGGTAACATAGTTTATTGCTTTTGGAAAGAGGATTTTGTGAAAAAGCTTCAGAACTGCGCAGGTAAAGCGGATATGTTTGTCGAACGGAGTCGAAATAAATCAATAGACAAAAAGAGCGTATTGTGCTACTCTGAAAGCACGAATCACGTGGCAATTGGCATATTTGTATGTGATTTTTCGCATTGAAAGGGAGTGGAACGCGGAATATGAAGAGACCGAAGCTACCGGTGGGAATTGAGAATTTTCAGGAAATTCGTCAGGCGGATTTTTATTATGTAGATAAGACCAGGCTTATCGAACAACTGATCGATCAGTGGGGGAAAGTAAATCTTTTTACAAGACCTCGGCGTTTTGGGAAAACATTGAATATGAGTATGCTTCGTTGTTTCTTCGAGATCGGGGCAGATGAAGCGCTGTTTGAAGGTCTTTATATTTCCCGGAAACAAGAACTGTGTGAACAGTATATGGGGAAATTTCCGGTAGTGTTTTTATCACTGAAGAATGTTGATGGACTTACCTTTGAGAATGCACGCTATCAGCTGACAGAACTGGTAGGCAGAGAGGCCAGTCGTTTTCTGTTTTTATTGGAGAGTGACAGACTGACAGAAACGGATAAAGATATATATCGTACATTGATCTCTGTGGAGAATGGCCGATATTCTATGGATGAAAATATTCTTTCTTCTGCGTTGCAGATATTGTCTCAGCTGTTGCATAAGCATTATGGGCAGAAGACGATCATTCTTATAGATGAATATGATGTTCCTCTGGATAAGGCTTTTCAGCATGGATATTATAAAGAAATGGTGCTCATGATACGCGGTGTGTTCGGACAGGCACTTAAGACTAACGATTCTCTGTATTTTGCAGTATTAACAGGGTGTCTTCGCGTGTCTAAAGAGAGTATTTTTACAGGACTTAATAACTTCAAAGTGCTTTCGATCACGGATCATCGATTTGATGAGCATTTTGGTTTCACAGATGATGAGGTCTGCAGATTGCTTACAGCATATGGCATGGAGGATCATCTTTCCGAAACAAAGGAATGGTATGATGGATATCATTTTGGAAATACGGATGTGTACTGCCCATGGGATGTGATCAATCATGTAGATTGTCTGCGTGGGAATCCGGATGCGGAGCCGCTGTCTTACTGGATCAATACCAGTGGGAATGAACTGGTAAGGAGATTTATTGACAGGGCAGATAAGACTACAAGAGATGAGATAGAGCGTCTGATCGCAGGTGAGTCTATTGAGAAAACGGTTCGTATGGAGTTGACCTATGATGAAATCGATAACAGTCTGGATAATCTCTGGAGTGTATTATTTACTACAGGATATCTTACACAGGCAGGGAAGACCGAACGGGGAGTGTATCGTCTGACCATTCCGAACAGGGAGATAAGAGAAGTTTATGTGCTTCAGATAAAGGAATGGTTTGACCGCGCAGTGCTGAAAGAGGCGGAGCCGACGAAAAATCTGCTGAAAGCAATAAATGAAGGGAATGCAGGTGAGATTGAGGAACGCCTTACAAAGATTCTGGGAAATACGATCAGTATTTTTGATACAAAAGGACGAAATGAAGAAAAAGAAATTTTTTATCATGGACTTTTGTTGGGGCTTTTGCGTAGTGATCCAAACTGGCTTGTTCAGTCTAATGCGGAATCTGGAGATGGTTTTGCAGATATTCTGGCAGAACCGGAAGATCCGGATGCCGGGATCGTTATCGAGCTGAAGTATTCTCAGACTTTTTCAGGACTGCAAAATGCATGTGAAAGAGCGCTGGCACAGATCAGAGAAAAGCGGTACGATGAACGGTTACGTAATGAAGGAAGAAATAATATTCTGGCGTATGGAGTTGCTTTTTGTAAGAAGCGATGTAAAGTGGCTGTTCAGAGGCTGTAAATCTGCTGGAAATATAGATAATATTATTGATGTTCATACAGAAAGATAAGAACAATTCTGATCGATCTGTATGACACATCAATATATAAGATAAGTTATAAATATTAACACACAAAGGAGAACAAGAAATGGGAAAATATTTTGGTACAGATGGCTTCCGTGGAGAAGCGGGTGTTTCGTTAACTGCAGATCATGCATTTAAGATCGGGCGTTTTCTGGGATGGTATTATAATGAGCTGCGCAGAAGAGCGGGGGAGACGGCTGCGGCCAGGATCGTGATCGGCAAGGATACCCGACGTTCCAGCTATATGTTTGAGTATTCGCTGGTTGGCGGACTGGTGGCGTCCGGAGCGGATGCTTATCTTCTCCACGTGACAACAACGCCGTCTGTGGCTTATGTTGCCCGTACCGATGGCTTTGACTGCGGTATCATGATCTCTGCCAGCCATAATCCTTATTATGATAACGGGATCAAGCTGATCAACGGCCAGGGTGAGAAGATGGAGGAGGAGATCATCGCTCTGGTGGAGGATTATCTGGATGACCGTCTTCAGCTGTTCGGAGAGAAATGGCATGAGATTCCTTTTACAAAGGGCGGTGAGATCGGCAGGACGGTGGATTATTCGGCAGGCCGGAACCGTTACATAGGATATCTGATCTCCTTGGGAGTATATTCCTTTAAGGGAATGCGGATTGGACTGGACTGTGCCAACGGAAGTGCATGGAATATCGCAAAGGCGGTTTTTGATGCGCTGGGAGCGAAGACTTATGTGATCAATGCTGAGCCGGATGGTACCAATATCAATAACAATGCCGGTTCCACCCATATCGAGGGTCTCCAGAAGTTTGTAGTGGAGAAGGGACTGGATGTTGGCTTTGCCTACGACGGAGATGCGGACCGCTGTCTCTGTGTGGATGAGAAGGGAAATGTGGTTAGCGGGGATGCGATCCTTTATGTGTACGGCCGTTATATGAAGGAGCGCGGAAAGCTTCTCACCAATACGGTTGTGACTACGGTAATGTCCAATTTTGGCCTTTACAAGGCTTTTGATGCTCTTGATATCGAGTATGCGAAGACTGCAGTAGGGGATAAATATGTTTATGAATATATGATGCAGAATGGCTGCCGTATTGGTGGTGAGCAGTCCGGGCACATTATTTTTTCCAAGTATGCATCTACCGGGGATGGCATCCTTACAAGTCTGAAGATGATGGAAGTTATAATGGCAAGGAAGAAAAAGCTCAGTGAGCTTACTGCTGATCTGGCGATCTATCCCCAGGTTCTTGAGAACGTGCGTGTCCATGACAAGGCAGCAGCGCAGGCAGATGTGGATGTGCAGGCAGCAGTAGAGAGTGTGGCTGAGGCGCTTGGAGACACCGGAAGGATCCTGGTGAGAGAATCCGGCACAGAACCTCTGCTTCGTGTTATGGTAGAGGCAGAGAGTGAGGAGCTTTGCAGAAAATATGTGGACCAGGTGGTTGAGATCGTCCGTAAGAAGGGGCATGTGGCAGAGTGATGTCCTGGATGCAGACCGCAGGTGTCTGAAGAACGGAGCAGTCAGAAGAATATAAAAATGCAATAAGAGGAGAAAAAAATCATGTGTGGAATTGTAGGTTTTACAGGCAGGCATCAGGCAGCACCCATCCTTCTGGACGGGCTTTCCAAACTAGAATACAGAGGATATGATTCCGCCGGCATCGCAGTGCGTGACGGGGAAAAGGATATTGAGATCATTAAGGCGAAGGGCCGTCTGAAGGTCCTTCTGGAGAAAACAAACGCAGGTGAATCTGTTCCGGGTATGTGCGGGATCGGTCATACCCGCTGGGCAACTCACGGAGAACCATCAGAGGTCAATGCCCATCCTCATGTCAGTGATAACGGAAATGTGGCAGCTGTGCATAACGGTATTATCGAGAATTACCAGGAGCTGAAGGAGAAGCTTCTCCGCAGGGGATATTCTTTTTATTCTTCCACAGATACGGAGGTTGCTGTGAAGCTGGTGGATTATTACTACCAGAAATACGGCGGATCTCCGGTTGAGGCAGTGCGTCATGCCATGGTGCGTATCCGTGGTTCCTATGCGCTGGTAATGATGTTCCGTGATTATCCGGAAGAGATCTTTGTAGCGAGAAAAGACAGCCCTATGATCCTGGGTGTGGAGAATGGAGAATCCTATATCGCATCGGATGTTCCTGCGATCCTGAAGTATACAAGAAATGTTTATTATATCGGAAATCTGGAGCTGGCATGTGTAAAACCGGGTGAGATCACTTTTTACAATCTGGATGGTGAGGAGATCGAGAAGGAGCCTAAGATCATTGAGTGGGATGCAGAGGCAGCGGAGAAAGCCGGTTTTGAGCATTTCATGATGAAGGAGATCCATGAGCAGCCGAAGGCAGTCGCAGATACACTGAATTCCGTTATCCGGGAGGACAAGCTGGATCTGACAGAGATCGGTCTGGATGATGAGAGGATCCGCAGCATCAGCCAGGTTTATATCGTGGCCTGCGGCTCTGCTTACCATGTGGGAATGGCTGCACAGTATGTGATCGAGGATCTTGCAGGTCTTCCGGTGCGTGTGGAGCTTGCTTCGGAGTTCCGTTACCGGAAGCCGCTTCTGGATCCTGCCGGCCTGGCAGTGATCATCAGTCAGTCCGGTGAGACTGCGGACAGTCTGGCTGCGCTTCGGGAATGTAAGGAGAAGGGGATCCGCACGCTGGCTATTGTCAATGTGGTGGGCTCTTCCATTGCAAGAGAGGCGGATCATGTATTTTACACACTTGCAGGACCGGAGATCTCGGTTGCTACCACCAAGGCGTACAGTACACAGCTGATCGCTTCCTATGTGCTGGCATTGCAGATGGCACTGGTCCGCGGAAAGATCTCAGAGGAGCAGTGTGAGTCCTACATTAAGGAACTGAAGACACTTCCGGACAAGATCGGCAGGATCATCGAGGATAAGGAAAGGCTTCAGTGGTTTGCCTCCAAGCAGGCCAATGCAAAGGATATCTTTTTTATCGGAAGAGGGATCGATTATGCCATCAGCCTTGAGGGCAGCCTTAAGATGAAGGAGATCAGCTACATCCATTCTGAGGCGTATGCGGCTGGCGAGCTGAAGCATGGCACCATTTCCCTGATCGAGGACGGCACCCTTGTGATCGGTGTCCTGACACAGCCGGAGCTTTATGAGAAAACAGTCAGCAACATGGTGGAGTGCAGGAGCCGTGGAGCGTATCTGATGGGGCTTACTACGTTTGGAAACTATAATATCGAGGATACTGCAGATTTTACGGTTTATATCCCGAAAACAGACCCGCATTTTGCAACTTCTCTGGCAGTGATCCCGCTGCAGCTTCTGGGTTACTATGTCAGTGTAAATAAAGGTCTGGATGTGGATAAGCCGAGAAATCTTGCCAAGAGTGTTACCGTGGAATAAGGAGATCCATTTCACAGAAGGAACATTTTAGCGGCAGTTCCGTGACATCGTGAGAGCATAAAAGGATCATGATATCACGGAACTGTTTTTGCATTTGGCGATTTACGATATTTCTTGCTTTTATCAGTAAAAAAGCGTAAAATGATTAGGATATTTGAATCTGTACAGAGAGTGTCCATATGTAATATTCTCTGTACCATCAAAAATGGAGGATTGCATATGAGAAAAATGGGGAAACATATCCCAGGGCTGATCGTGACGCTTGTGGTTCTGATCACAGCAATCGTATTTGCGGTCATGCTTCTGAATATGAAGGTGATCCCGACGAAGTTCATTGCAGTGATCGGACTGGTAATGCTGGTCCTGATCGTGATCGTCGGGGCGCTTGTATGGAGTACGGATGGTAAGATAAGATTTGTAGTGGGAGTGATCCTGGCAGCAGTTTTTGCAGCAGTATTCATTCTCGGAAGTATGTATGTTTATAAGACACATTCCACACTGGCAGGGATCTCCGGTGTGAACACAGAGATTACGGAGGTCGGCATTTATGTCCGTGCAGATGATTCTGCAGATTCCATAGAGGCTACAGCAGATTATGTGTATGGTGTGCTGACAGATCTTGACAGAGCCAATTCGGACAAGGCTATCCAGGAAGTGGATTCCGAGACAGGCAAGACTGTGCAGGTCCAGGAGTATGCAGGACTTACAGAGCTGGTTGACGGTCTTCTGAACGGACAGACAGGTGCGATCGTGCTGAACAGCGCATATTTAAGTGTTATTGAAGAGATGGATGGATATTCCGATATTTCTTCCAGGATCAAAGAGCTGACCGTGAAGAAGGTGGAGACGACCATTGAGCCCCAGGAGACAGAGGCGAAGGCTGAAGAGCGTACCAATGACGGTTCTGTATATACCATCTTTATCAGTGGTATCGACAGCCGCAGCGGCCTTGTTGCAAAGAGCCGAAGCGATTCCAATATCATTGCTACGGTAAATACAGCTACCAGACAGGTGCTTCTGGTTTCCACACCTCGTGATTATTTTGTACCGCTTTCTATTTCAGGCGGACAGAGAGATAAGCTGACACATGCAGGTATCTATGGTATCAATGTATGTATGGATACTCTGGGAATGCTTTATAATGAGGATATCAACTATTATTTCCGTATCAACTTTGCGGGATTTGAGCAGCTGATCAATTCGCTTGGCGGAGTTACTGTTTATTCTGACTATGACTTTGATTCCAAGAATGAGACAGGATATCACTTCAATCAGGGAGAGAACTACCTGAACGGTGAGCAGGCTCTGGTATTCAGCCGTGAGCGTTATGCCTTTAAAGAGGGCGACCGTCAGCGTGGCAAGAACCAGATGGCAGTGATCAAGGGTGTGATCAACAAGGCTCTTTCACCGGAGCTTCTGAAGAATTATTCTTCTGTTCTTTCCAGCATCCAGGGATGCTTTGAGACCAATATCTCCTACGAGGAGATCGCCAGACTGCTCCAGCAGCAGTTGAACAACGGCGGTGACTGGAACATCGTAAGCTACAGTGTAAATGGTACCGGTGACACACAGAAGCCGTATTCTATGAGCCAGAAGGCTTACGTTATGATTCCGGATGAGTCTACCGTTCAGAAGGCGGAGGCCATGATGAAGAAGGTTCGTGACGGAGAGACTGTTTCCCAGGAGGAGGCAGACAGTGCAACATCAGCGGCAGCAACTACGGATAATGATGCACAGGCAGCTGCAGAGGGAAGTACAGCAGAAGCGCAGGGTGAGACTGCAGATGCCACACAGAATGGCACAGCAGATGCCCAGGCAGCAGACGGAACTGTTGCACAGCAGTAAGATAAAATTATTAAATTTTAGCATAAGAACAGCCGGGGAAGCGTAAAGCTTTCCACCGGCTGTTTTTTCATGAGAAACAGAACGAAAAAAAATCCACCGGCGATCACCGATGGATTTTTTTTTACAGGATCTCTTTCAGATATCTTTCCAGGGCATCCTGCCATGTTGGAAGTGGCTGAAAGCCGTTTTTTACAAGCTTGGATTTATCCAGGCGGCTGTTGAATGGACGTACAGCCTTGGAAACGCCGTACTCTGCAGTTGTGACAGGAGATACCTCTACTTTTTCGTATTCCTTGTGGCCGAGGGCAGCAGCCTGGCGGAAGATCTCTTTAGTGAAATCATACCAGCTGATGAAGCCGCCTTCGTTGGTTGCGTGATAGTAGCCGTATTTCTCTGTCTCGACCATGTCTACCAGAAGACGTGCAAGGTCGTAGGTGTAGGTCGGAGTTCCGATCTGGTCACTGACTACGGTAAGCTTGTCATGGGTTTTTCCCAGATTTACCATGGTACGGATAAAGTTTTTGCCGTTTTTGCCGAATACCCATGCAATACGTACGATAAAGAATTTATCTACAGTGCCGGATACTGCCAGTTCACCGTCAAGCTTGGTCTGACCGTATACGTTCTGTGGAGCGTAGTCCTTGCAGTCTGGATCCCATGGTGTGGTTCCCTGGCCGTCAAAAACGTAGTCTGTGGAAATATACATCATCTTGATGCCAAGCTCCTTGCAGATGTCCGCAATGTTCTGTGTTCCTACAACATTGACAAGACGTACCTTCTCACGGTTTTCCTCGTCCTCTGCAGCGTCTACGGCTGTCCATGCGGCACAGTGTACCACTGCATCAGGCTTTACCTCACGGATGGTTTTTGCTACCGCTTCTTTATCTGTGATATCAAGCTGCACATAAGGCATGGTGGTAACAGGAGTACCATCAGCGATGCCGCTGTAGGAAGGAGCAATGTCACTTCCTACGCCTTCATGTCCACGGCCGGACAGTTCATTCATTACGTCATGGCCAAGCTGGCCGCCAACACCTGTTACGAAAAATCTCATGCTTTAACCTCCTCGCGGTTTCCATACATTTTTTCGTAGTAGTTCTGATACTCACCGGAGATGATAGTTTCCCACCATTCCTTGTTGTCAAGGTACCATTTGATGGTCTTTTTGATTCCGTCTGCGAATTTTGTTTCAGGAAGCCATCCAAGCTCGTTGTGGATCTTGGTCGGGTCGATAGCGTAGCGCATGTCATGGCCTTTACGGTCTGCTACATGTGTGATCAGGCTTTCCGGTTTGCCAAGCTCCTTGCAGATCAGTTTTACGATATCGATGTTTTTCATCTCGTTATGTCCGCCTACATTGTAAACCTCGCCTACACGTCCTTTGTGGATGATCAGGTCGATGGCACGGCAGTGATCCTCAACATAGAGCCAGTCGCGGACATTTTCACCCTTTCCGTAAACCGGGAGTGGTTTGTCGTTCAGAGCGTTGGCGATCATCAGCGGGATCAGCTTTTCCGGGAAGTGATACGGGCCGTAGTTGTTGGAGCAGCGGCTGATGGTCACAGGCAGGCCGTAGGTTCTGTGGTATGCGAGAACAAGAAGGTCAGCACCTGCTTTAGAGGAGCTGTACGGGCTGCTTGTATGGATCGGAGTTTCCTCTGTGAAGAAGAGGTCCGGTCTGTCAAGCGGAAGATCTCCGTAAACCTCGTCTGTGGAAACCTGATGATAACGCTGGATTCCGTATTTACGGCAGGCATCCATGAGAACAGCAGTACCCTTGATGTTGGTGTCAAGGAATACCTCCGGGTTTTCGATGGAACGGTCTACGTGGCTCTCAGCTGCGAAGTTTACCACGATGTCCGGATGCTCCTCTTCGAAAAGCTTGTAAACAGCGTCACGGTCTGTGATGCTTTCCTTTACAAAGCGGAAGTTCGGCTTGTCCATGACCGGTGCAAGAGTGGAAAGGTTTCCGGCATAGGTCAGGCAGTCCAGGCATACGATACGGTAATCCGGATGAGCCTCCATCATATGAAAAATAAAGTTGCTTCCGATAAATCCGGCGCCGCCGGTAACGATGATTGTCATAAAAAATCTCCTTTATAATAAATGATTGATCTTATACGGATTCCGTCGAAACGGAGTCCGCAGGTAAATGCAGTGTCGGAAAATCAGATCGGCTTAGTGAAGCGCGTCCAGATATTTTCCGTCCAGAACATCCTTGAGATACTGGCCATACTGGTTTTTCTTAAGGATTTCGTAAACCTTGAGCACGTCCTCCTTTGTGATCCAGCCATTTAAGTAAGCAATCTCCTCAAGGCAGGCGATCTTGCGGTGCTGATGCTGCTCCATGGTTTTTACGAAGTTGGTTGCCTCTACAAGGCTTTCGTGTGTACCGGTATCCAGCCATGTGAAGCCCTGGCCCAGAAGCTCAACGTTCAGCTGTCCCTTCTCAAGGTAGATACGGTTCAGGTCAGTGATCTCAAGCTCGCCTCTTGCGCTTGGCTTCAGATTTTTTGCGTACTCTACAACCTTGTTGTCGTAGAAGTAGAGACCGGTTACACAGTAGTTGCTTTTTGGCTTTTCCGGTTTCTCTTCAATGGAAACAGCTTTTCCGTTCTGGTCGAATTCCACGATGCCGAAACGCTCCGGATCATCTACATAGTATCCGAAAACAGTGGCACCTTTGCCTGTTTCTGCATTGTCTACAGCAGCTTTCAGGCGCTTTTTGAGGCCATGTCCTGCGAAGATGTTGTCACCAAGGACCATACATACGGTGTCGTTGCCGATGAATTCCTCGCCGATGATAAATGCCTGGGCAAGTCCGTCCGGGCTTGGCTGTACAGCGTAGGTAAGGTTGACACCGAACTGATGGCCGTCACCGAGAAGCTCCTCAAATCTCGGGGTATCCTGCGGGGTGGAGATGATCAGAATATCACGGATGCCTGCGTTCATAAGAACAGACATAGGATAGTAGATCATCGGTTTGTCAAAGATCGGCAGAAGCTGTTTGGAGGTCACCATGGTAAGTGGGTAAAGACGTGTTCCGGAGCCTCCGGCTAAAATAATTCCTTTCATATGTTTTCTCCTTTGCGTGATGATGTGCAGCATAAGTCGTGCCTGCACATAACTTTGTTACTGTAACTGTATTATAAAAGGTGACGCAAGGTCACCTTCAAGAGCTTTTTTCATATTTTTTATTTTTGGCTATTTTTCACAAAGAAATACGCCGGCATCCTTGGTAATGCGGAATCCTTTGGCAGTTTTTCTGGCGGTGTAGGCCCGGAATTCCTTGTAACGGTCTAGGATATACTGATTCTGGTTGCCGTGGCAGGAGAGGACGTAGGAGATCAGCGGCTCCGCATCCTGGACCAGAAGGCAGTCTTCATAAGAAAGCCACTGAGCCTTTGGGAAAAAAGGCGCCAGGATACTCTGGCCGTTTTCACGTCCGAACCGTTCATAAAGCCGGTCTGCGGAAAGCACGATCCGTTCATCAAAATCCTGCACCAGCTGGCTGACCTCCTGCATATGTGCCTTTCCGTAAGCACTGCAGAGAAATCTTCCGCCGGGAGCGAGGACACGGCGGACTTCCTTCAGGACGGAGGGAATATCATCACAGTAAAAAAGCACGTGATTGGCGATCACCAGATCAAAGCTTTCGTCCTTGCAGGGGATTTTTCTGCAGTCAAAGGCCCGGAATGCAAACCGGGTATCCGAGGAACCGATGGCTCGTCTGGCATCGCGGAGCATACCGCTGGAAATATCGGAAAGTGTGATGGAGATATCCTCCGGTAGAAGGGAAAGGTTGTCGGTCCATAACGTTCCGTCCCCGCAGCCCAGCTCCAGAATACGAAGACCAGGTGAGATCCGGCACTGCTCAAAGATCCAGGGAAACCATCCCTGTTTGTTCTGGGAGTACAGGCTGTGGAGATTGATCCTGGAGGAAATGTTGGTGGCATTCTGATACTGATTCTTGAGGCTTTTTTCCATGCCGGTCAGGTGGATCAGGTTCAGCATCTGGCTCCAGTCAATGGTGTGCTGTTCCTTTATCATCTGTGCGGTATCCTGGATTGCTTTTTCCACCAGCTGCATCTGTTCGATCCGGTCACGGACCAGACGAAGCTGGATATTCAGAGAATTCAGCATGAAATGATAATCGGAATCACCGATGGTCATTTCACGGATGTCATCCAGGGAAAAGCCCAGGTATTTCAGAAGGAGGATCTGCTGAAGCCTTGCAAAATCCTCGTCTGTATAAAAACGTGCGCCGGATTCGGTGACGAGAGAGGGTTTCAGGATATCCTGTTTATCATAATAGCGGACAGTACGCAGAGTTACGTGTGCCATGCGTGCAAATTCGCCGGAAGAATAGTAGCCGTCTTTTTTCATAAAAAATAGAATCCTTTCTGAGGAAATAACAAACATCCTGTCATAGAAGTCATAAAAGAATTATAATTCAGATCCGGAAGCCGTACAAGAGTAAAACGTATAAGAGCAAACCGTACAGGAGAAAAACAGCATTGACAAAATTCTGCTGGTTTGTTAGTATATCGTTTCGAAAAAAAGGAACCCCGGAATCATATTTCCGGGATAAGCGTTCGATATAAAAAGGAGTAATTTTTATGCGAAACCGTACTCTGGATATGGTAAAGGCGATCTGTGCTTATGCAGTTGTGCTTCTTCACGTCCATTTTCCGGGAAATGCCGGAATCATAGCCAATGTACTTGCTAGATTTGCAGTACCTGTGTTTTTTATGGTATCCGGATATTTTTGTTTCCGTGGCGATGATACGGAATTTATAAGAACCGGAAAAAAGATCCGGCATGTTCTGAAGCTGATGCTTGTGGCATTTCCGGTCTGCTGTCTGTGGGAGCTGATCCAGAATTACATCGACGGAGCAAGCCAGAAGGAATGGCTGGAAGCCCTGGTTTCGGGGGAACATATCCGCCAGTTTCTTCTATATAATAACAGCTCTCAGGTGAAATGGCATCTGTGGTTTCTCCCGGCACTGCTCTATTGTTATCTTCTTTTTGCCTTGGCAGCAAGATTCCGGATTTGTAAGCAGGCATATGTTCTGATACCGGTGCTTCTTCTGATCCATTTCGGAATGGAGGAATTTTCGACCTTCCTGTTCCCGGAAAAGCATTTCCGTGTTATGCAATTTCGAAACTATCTGTTTACCGGATTTCCGTTTTTTATGTTGGGACATCTGATACACAGACATCAGGAAAAGCTGGAAGCCTGGTTTGCCGGAAAAAAAGTGTTTCTTTTGTATGGCATGGCAGCTGGCGGCGGGATCGCAAGTCTGCTGGAATACCGGTATTTTGGCAAACTGGAATTGTTTCTGGGTTCAGTATTTATGGCTGTTGGCCTTTTTCTCATTGCGATCATGGGAAAGAATCGGAAAGTGCCCGAGCTTCCGGTAGCCATCGGTCAGAAATATGCATTTTTTATTTATCTGTTCCATCTCTGTGTGGCGGATATCCTGAAGGATGTGGCTGTGGCAGCTGGAATTGAGAAAAATCTTTTATATCTGTGGATGAGACCGGTGATGGTCTGTGTTCTTGTGACTGCTGTGGCGGTAATGTATGGATATGGAATGAAGATCTGCCGGAAATAGAAGAGTTTATGGTATTTTCATATTTATGCGCTGTGATTTTGTACCAAAATATGCTAAAATATCCTTTATTAATAAGTCACAGCACCCACCCGGAGGATGCGGGGAAAGCGACTGGAATATCCCGCTTCAGGGTAAAAAATACTGAGACATGAAAGAAAAAGGAGATTTTTATGGATTTACAAAACAGAGCGGAGGCCGGCAGTGACGGACACGATGAGAGTGTACTGAATCCGGAGATGCCCAACGAAACTGATCTGACGAAGAAGGAACGCCGCCGGATCGAAAAAGAGAAACTGAAGGGAATGGGAACAGGTAAGAAGATTCAGTATATCTGGATGTATTATAAGATACATATGCTGTGCGTGCTTCTTGCCATTGGCGGAGTCTGTCTGGGAGTGAATATTTATCGTCACGCACAGATGAAGACGGTGCTTTCCATTGCGGTGGTGAATGCAGGGAATTATGACTCTGAGAAGGTGGAAGAGGATGTTTTGAAGACACTGGGAACAGAGGATAAATATGCAGAAGTCAGTGTGGCGCAGAATCTGATGACGGACGAGACAGGAGAGGATTTTGATTACTATGCCAGGATCGCATATGTGACGGAAATCCAGAGTGCTACCGTTGATGTCCTGATCATGCCGAAGGAACTCTATGAACATGAGAAGGACAGCGGAATGTATGCAGATCTCAGGGAAACGTTTGGAGATGAGGTGTTTGAGTCTCTGGGCGCTGTGGATGATCAGCATCTGGAGCTTGACGGCAGCAGTAGTGTTGCTCAGGAATTTGGCCTGAGATATGATCCGGTGTGCATCTGCCTTCCGGGTAATGTGAAGAATAAGGATAATGCGTTGAAATGGATCCAGTCTGTTCTGAAATGATGGATCCATATGCTTAGCTGAGTACAGAGATAAATAAGGCCTCCGGTTCGTAACACAGGAACCGGAGGCCTTATTATATATGAATATTACAGTGTATCGTTACGTTTGATGTATCCTGGCTCATCCGCAGGACGGATGATCTCCTTGGCATGCGTGATCTTGGCATGCTTGTCTACCACCAGATTTTCGATATGGACATTCTCACCGATGGTGCAGTCTGCAAGAACTACACAGTTCTTGATAACAGCGCCCTTTTTGATGGTACAGCCACGTCCGACAATGGAATTCTCTACAGTTCCCTCGATCATGGAGCCGTTGGAAATAACGGAGTTGGAAACATTGGCTGTGTCAAAATAATGGGTCGGACAGGAGTTGTTGGTGCGTGTATAGATCGGCCAGTTATCATGGAAAAGATCGGTTGCAGTTTTGTAGTCGATCAGATCCATATTTGCATCGTGATAGCTCTTGAAATCAGTGATCGATGCAAAATATCCGCGATGAGATATACCACGCACATCCAGCTCACCGTCTCTGCAGCCGGCATTGATCACGTCTGCAAGGGTATAAAGAGAGGAGATCTCTTTTGCCTTATGGATGAGGCTGATGAAAAGCTCCTTGCTCATTACGTAGGTATCCATGAAAATGTTGCGGTTCTTTGCATTGCCGTGGTTGTGCTCAATGGAGAGAACACCCTTCTGACGGTTCAGGTTCAGGATGTGGCAGTTCAGATAGTTCTCCTTGGCATTATCAACGGAATGATAAAGCATGGTCACATCTGCACCGGATTCGATATGGGCATCGATCAGCTTGGAATAGTCGGTGGTGTAGATCATGTAATTCGGAGCGATAACAACATACGGATAATGAACTGCTTCGATGCACTCCAGATTGGAGTAGTAGTTGTCGATATCGGTGTTATAGATATCGTTGACTCCGGAATGCTCTGAAAAGAGGAGTTGGAGATTACCGCTCTTGGAGTTGATGTTGTAGTGACGTCCGGTTCCGAGATGTTCTACAAGAGAACGGGGTTTGTTCTTTACATAGACCTGAATGTACTCAATTCCGCTGTTGGTCATATTTGAGATCGGGAAGTCGATGACACGATATCTTCCGAGAAATGAAAAGGCGCCGATCGCACGGTAGTCCTGAAGCCCCTCCACATGGATATTTCTTTCTGAGGAATTCACGATTCCAAATGCTTTAAACATATTACTCAGCCCCCTTTACACGTTTTGATACAAGTTCGATGTGCTCACTGTCCTTGGAACCGACACGAGCATTGGCACCGATCACGACTCCGTCTGCAACGAGAGCACGCTGGACAACGGCACCTGCTTCAACAACAACACCCGGCATCAGGACACTGTCGATGATCTTGGCACCAGGACCGACCTTGACGCCTGTGAAAAGTACGGAGTTGGTGATCTCACCTTCTACAACACAGCCCTGAGTAATGAAAGCAGTGTTGATCACAGCTGTATCACAGATATACTGTGGAAGAGAGGTAGCATCCTCAGTGTAGATTTTCCAGGTAGGATCGTTAAGATCCAGTTCACTGTTAGGACTGAGAAGATCCATGTTTGCTTCCCAGAGGGAATCGATGGTTCCTACATCCTTCCAGTAGCCTTTGAACTTGTAGGCGTAGAGTGCCTTGTCCTGTGCAAGGAGTGTAGGGATGATGTCTTTACCGAAATCGTGATTGGAATCCGGATTTTTGATATCTGCCAGCAGGAGCTTGCGCAGAAGCTTCCAGTTGAATATGTAGATACCCATGGAGGCAAGATTGCTCTTCGGGTGTTCCGGTTTCTCTTCAAATTCTACGATGCGGTCATCTTCACCGGTGTTCATGATACCGAAACGGCTGGCTTCCTTCATGGGAACCTCGATAACTGCAATAGTCGCATCTGCCTTATGCTGGATATGGTCATCAAGTATCTTTGCATAATTCATCTTATAGATGTGGTCACCGGAAAGGATCAGAAGGTATTCCGGGTTCTGTGAGTCGATGAAATCAATATTCTGAGAGATCGCATCAGCTGTTCCACGGTATACATCCAGACCGGCATCAGCCTTCTCACGTGGAGGAAGTACATAAACTCCGCTGTCCTTGGCATCAAGGCCCCAGCGGCCACCGGCTGCTACATAGCTGTTCAGTAAAACTGATTCATACTGTGTCAGTACACCTACGACATCAATGCCGCTGTTGGCACAGTTACTGAGCGGAAAATCCACGATACGGTATTTACCGCCATAACCAACGGCTGGCTTGGCAACTTTATTCGTCAACTCGTGAAGACGACTTCCTCTTCCACCGGCCAGGATCATTGCTAACATACTGTTTTGTTTCATGGCGAATCCTCACTTTCATTTCTTGTTTACTGCCAGGTGTCTTTAACCATAAAAACAATAAACTTTGTTAATATTATACACCTTTAAAAAAAGAAAATCCAGTTTTTTGTGCAAAAAAACGTTATTTTTATATTGGGAAATTAGACGGATTTGGGAAAATTGATGGATGATCTGTCGAAAAAAAGAAACGCTTAAGAAGGTTCCGGGATGCTGAAAAAACAGTAACACTGAAAATAGCCGGATTTCGGATACATCGCCGAAGATTCTTGCGGAAAATGTGAAAGCAGTGTATTCTGTAAAAAAAGTCCGGAATACAGCGGAGAAAGGATATCGATATCAGACAGGGAGAAGACAGGATGAAAGAAGAAAGAATTTCCAATTATGTAAAACTATGTGAAGAGTGGGCACAACGCTTTTTGAAGATGAATCAGGCAGATCTGCATAAACGGGTGCCGGAACTGAAGGAAGAAAACGGGTTTCTCACGATCATTCATTTCGGAAGAAGATATGGGGTGAGTCTGGAAGACGGCAGTATCCGGAGCCTGGATGGACAGAGAGAACCGGATACTACGGAGATGCTGAATATTTATACGCTTCTGGGGTATGCGAAAGAGGGGGCTTTTATTATGGATAAGTGGGTCCCTTTTGCAGATCTCAGGAATGCAAGACCATTTGCGCCGGCGTATCAGATCGGAGAGACGGATGTGTTCAGTGCTACATTTTCCGGCCATGAAAAGGAATTGAGGGAGGCGTTTCAGAAGCTTGACGGCAGGGAACTGCCCCAGGGTGATGTGGGATATGAGATCAGGGCCTTTGACTGTATGCCTATGAGATTCTTTTTCTGGGAACGGGACGAGGAGTTTGAAGCACAGGGAAATATCCTGTTTGATTACAGTGCCACAGATTTCAATCATGTGGAGAGTGCGGTATCCATAGCAGATTCCGGAATCAAAAGGCTTGCGGAGCTTGCCGGGGTTCCGCTCAGGGGGAAATCTTTTCAGATGCGCTGATAACCGAAATATAATAAAACCAATATGAAAAATAAATAATACGAAAGATAATTGCAGTTATCAGAAAAATCGTATATAATGAAGGAATATTTAAGGATTTTGAGACAGTAACTGTCACGAAGGATCTATGAGAAATTTACGAATCCGGAGGTGATGCTCGTGGGGAAAAATGCATCGGGAATGTATGTCATAGATGAGGATTATAAGATTATCAGCTATAACCTGGCAGCACGTGAGATCTATCCGCAGCTGAAGAGGGGCGAGAAATGCTATCACTGTCTGAGAAACAGAGAAACTCCCTGTGAGATCTGTCCGGTCGTTAACGGGATCAAAGGTCCGAAGAATTATCTGGAACCGGGACGGAATATCCTGCGTTCGGTTGATGCTGTGGAGATTCCGCTGGAATCCGGCGGGACAGGACATGCCCTTGTTTTTTCGGATACAGAGACGAATGATGAGATCAGCAGCGGAATGATGGAGAATCCGATTCTTATGGGGATCATTAATGTTCTCGGAAAAAATTTTATCAATATCTACTCTGTTGACAGAGAGACTCATAAGGTCCAGGTATGCCGCTTCCAGGGGCAGAGTGGAGCTTATGGGGAGGAGGGACTTCGCAGGGATGAATCCTATGAGAAGATCATGGATATTTATATTGAGAGCAGTGTTGCGGCAGAGGACAGGATCCGGATGCATCAGATGATGGATTTTGAGAAGATATGCCAACGTCTTACAAGGATTCCCCAGTTGATGGTACATTATCGTGTACGCCGAAGCAACGGGAGGATTGAATATTTCTATGTGAAATGTGCCAGGGTAGGAACGGCTGAGGATTTTCAGACCGTGGTGTTTGCTTTTGCCAATGAGGATATGGATGTACGGTACAGTGAGATGGAGGCCATACTGGAACCAGGAGGAACAGCATCCGGAAGAAAACTTCTTATTGTAGTGAATGACGAGACGGATCGGAAAGCGCTTACAGAACATCTGGAGGGCAGTTTTGAGGTTATCTCTGCGATGAATGAAGCAGAGGGGATGAAGCGTCTGTCTGAGAATTACAAAACCCTTTCTGCAATTCTTCTTGATATGAGTGTGCCGGTATGTGATGAATTTCAGTTTCTGGAGCTGATCCGTGATGATGTGATGCTGACCTCTGTGCCTGTGATCATCATAACCGGAAGTAACCGGTTGGAGGATGAGGTGCGATGTCTGGAACTGGGAGCAGTGGATTTTGTACGGAAACCGTATAATGTCCGTATATTAAAAAGTAAGATCAACAATGTGATCAAGCTGAGAGAGTCCGTGATGGTACTCTCAGCTCTGGAATATGATGATCTTACAGGGCTTTATATCAGACAGGCCTTTTTCCATCATGCAAAGACGCTGATGCGCTTTAATACGAATCAAGATTTTCATGTGGTGGTGGCAGATATAAAGAACTTTAAATGGATCAACGGAACCTATGGAGAGAAGACCGGTGATCAGGTTCTTACCTATCTGGGAGATACGTATAGAAATCAGGTTCGCTACGGGACGGTGGGCAGATATGGAGGAGACCAGTTTGTAGCCATCATATATGGAAAGAAAGAGATCCGTATGGCAGATATAGAGAAATTTATCCACAGGGTCGAGAGTGGAGCACCGATTCCTAATCTGGTGGTCAACTATGGGGTCTATGAGAATGTGGATAAGACACTGCCTTTTACCCTGATCTGTGACAGGGCTTTTCTGGCCATGAAGAGTATCCGGGATGACTATGAGCACCAGATCGCTTTTTATGATGATGAGATGAGAAAGAGGCATATCCGTAACGGACAGATGGAGAATGCTTTCGTGGAGGCTATACGCAATGAAGAATTCGTAGTCTACCTGCAGCCGAAATACAGTGTGGAGACAGAAGAGATCGTTGGGGCGGAGGCACTGGTGCGCTGGAAGAGAGCGGGAGGAACTATGGTTTCGCCGGGAGAATTTATCCCTCTTTTTGAGAAGGATGGTCTGATCGTACGCCTTGATGAATATGTTTTCCGAAAGGTATGCAGCATCCAGGGGGAACGTATAAGATCAGGGAAAAAGATACTTCCGATTTCGGTGAATCTGTCACGTGCCAGTATCCATTACGATAATATGATCTGTCGTTATGTGAAGATCGTGGAAGAAAATGGCATTCCGTTTTCTTCTGTTCCCATTGAATTGACAGAAACTGCTGCGTTGTATAATGATCGGATCAGTAAGCTCATAGAGAAGATGGTGGATGCAGGATTCGAGCTGCATATGGATGATTTTGGCTCCGGCTATTCATCTATGACAAGCCTGAACCAGTTGCCATTCGATACTCTGAAGCTGGATAAAAGTCTGATCGATTACATAGAGAATTTTCGTGGGCAGCAGGTGATCCGTCATACCATTTCGCTGGCACACAGCCTTGGAATGAAGGTTCTTGCCGAGGGCGTGGAGAAAGCAAAACAGGTGGAGATCCTGCGAAGCCTGAGCTGCGATGAGATCCAGGGCTTTTATTATGCACGGCCTTTGCCGTGGGAAAACTTTGAAACAAAGGTTATAAGAGCAAAAGAGGGGGCTGTCGCACTAACGTGCGGCAGCTCATTTTATATTCAACACAAAACGCCGGACTTCGAAAAGCCCGGCGCTTG